>JAITJX010000100.1 GCA_031278765.1 Tannerella sp.
CCACCCCCCCACCCCCCGCCCGCCCGCGCGCCCCCCCCCCCCCCCCCCCCCCAAATCGGCAGGTTGCGCTCTTCCGGAAAGAGGGACGCAGGGTGTTGTATTGTTTTGCTGTTTTGTACTCTCGTGTGTTCTTTGTTTAAATAAAAATGTTGTTAAAAATGTTGTTGATTTTGCGCAAATGTAGATATTGTTTCTTTAATAAGAATGATTTTTGCAAATTATTTTTTTTCACGTGTCTGTCGTTGCGCTTTCCTTTCATATTACGCTTTGCACCTTGTATACGATTTCCATCCAGACGATATAACGGATAAATTTGCCTGCAAACATTGCAAGGGCTACTATTTTCCAGTTAGCTTTCAGGAAGCCGAGCGCTACGGCTATGAAATCGCCGATGCCGGGAAGAAAAACAAAAAAACCTGTCCACGAACCTCTCTTTGCAATCCAATTTTGCACACGTTGCAATTTGCTTATATCCAAACGCAGATATTTTTTTATCCATTCGATTTTGCCGATTCTACCCATCCAGTAACACGTCATTCCGCCCAGGAAGTTGCCTGCCGTTGCTGCTATGATGCATTGCCAGTAGGATGCGCCGGTCAGCAAAACGCCGGTCAAAATAACTTCCGAACTGAATGGTAATACAGTAGCTGCAAGAAATGATGCAATGAAAACGCCTGCGTATCCGTATTCCACTAAAAATTCCATATACCTGCAATAAAAGAAAACGACAACAGTATTAGCATTAAATAATAGAGGAGAAATCTTATCCGGTGTTTTACGGTTTCAAAAAAATATGCAATCAGCACGGCTGCTGGCAGATGGAGAATGGTTTGAATTATGCCGGCTTTGTTGCCGTAGAGGAATATCAAAACAGCGAGCAGAAGAGAAATAGTTATTAAAGACGATAGCATCAGTCGCGTACGCAGACTGTTGTTGTGTATTTCCTTCTTTACGCAGAAGCATGAAATAAGCGTCAGGAGCAAAATTTCCCACATGGTTTGTCCATGGGATTGCAAATATGTTCCTTTCCAGAGGAAATCAATACGCGCGAGGTCGTTAAACCATTCGGTACAGGTTGAAAAATCGCGTGTCCATACGCACCATGCAAACAGTATCCAATATACCGTTGCTGTGCCGGAGAGTGATGCGAGAAAACTTTTCGTTTCCAGCGAACGGAAGTTATACATTTCTAACCATATTAGCGGCATGAGGAATAACATTTGCGGAAGGAACAGGCTTGCAATCCCCAAATATACGCCGGCATTGAAGGAACGGAGCGTTGCCTGTGGCGCCTGGAAGGTCTTGAAGATTTCGTACAGCATGGCGACGAAACAAAAGATTGCAATTGTGGCTTCGCTTACGGGTGGTAGAGCGTTGTTTGTGACGGAAAACAGCAGAAAAAGCACGAGAGGTAATTCTGTTCTTTTCTTGAGAAACATTTCTGCGTGGCTTATCCGCTGCATTACAAATCCGGCTGTTAAGACGGCTAATAATCCGGCCATATAGATTATTCCTTCGTTTATCAGGTGTATTGTACAGCATGCAAGAGAGATCACAAGGGTAATGAGCGTCGTCGTTTTTCCCGGAAACGATTTGTTTTGTTTTTCCGTCGTGTAATAGTTCATAGATCATGCAGGAAGTCTTCAAAGTAGCGCGTAATTTTTTCGTAAAGATGTAGCCGGTCTCTCCCTGAAACATTGTGGGGGTGGCTGGGATAGACGAAATAATCGGGCTGTACGCCTTCTTCGATGCATTTGTTCAGGAACAGGAGGCTGTGTTGCCAAACGACAACAGGGTCAATAGCTCCGTGAATGAGTAACAGTCGTCCTTTCAGGTTTTTTGCTTTGTTTAAAAGGTTGGAAGCGTTATAACCTTCCGGGTTTTCTTCCGGGTGGTCCATGTAGCGTTCGCCATACATGATTTCATATCTGCTCCAGTCGATCACCGGTCCTCCAGCTACGCCCGCCTTGAAAACGTCGGGAAAGGTGAGCATGAGGTTGGTTGTCATAAAGCCTCCGTAGCTCCATCCAAACACGCCGATGCGTTCCGAATCGACAAACGGGAGGGTTTTCAGAAATTCGACGCCTTTCATCTGGTCAGCCATTTCAAAGTCGCCGAGGTGTCGGTGTATGACACTTTCAAAGAAGAATCCGCGATTGGCCGATCCACGATTGTCGAGCGTAAACATGACGTATCCCTTGCTTGCCATGTAAATGTCCCATCCTCCTGCGCCGTTCATCCATCCTCCGGTAACGAGTTGCGCATGAGGTCCGCCGTATACATAGATGATCACAGGGTGTTTTTCAGCCGTATTCATGTTCGGCGGAGTTATCAGGCGGTAGTAGAGGTCTGTTATTCTATCGGCCGCTTTGATTGTTCCTGTTTTGATGTCCGGCATGAGATAGTCCTGGAAAGGATTTTTTGCCGACAGGAGGGATTTGGTCGTATTTCCGTTCCGGGTGTTGACAATATCGACGTCTCGCGGCATTGCAGGCGAGGAGATGTTGTCTATCAGGTATGTTCCGGAATGGTTGATGCTTGTGTGGTGTATGCCTGTTTTTGAATGAAGGCGTGTGCGTTTTCCGGTTTTGAGGTTTTGTTTCCAGGCGTAAATTTCGAGGGGATTTCCTTCTGTGGTAGCGTTTGGGTCTTTTGGTGCGGTCGAGGTATAGAAGAAGTTGATGCCTTTTTCATCGAATCCGAGGTATTCTTTTACGAGCCATTTTCCTTTTGTCAATTGTATAAGCGTTTGTTTGTCGGTATTGTATAGGTACAGATGGTTGTATCCGTCTCTTCTGCTTTCGCAGATAAATTTTGCAGTGTCTCCGGGCAGGAATTGTATGGGTTTTCGCGGTTCGACGTATTTTGTGTTTGTTTCCGTAAAGAGTTCTTTGTCCCTCTGTCCGGTTTTTGCGTCGTATCTTACCGTTTTGCAGGTGTCTTGTCCGCGGTTGAGTTCTGCGATATAAACAAATTTTTCATCCGGGCTCCAGGTTATGTTTGTCAGGTATTTTTCTTTGGGCAGTCCGGTGTTCAGCCAGATGGTCGATTTGTCCGACAGGCGATATATTCCTACAGTTACTTCATGGCTTTTTGTTCCTGCCATGGGATATTTGAAGGGCAGGAGTTGCGCAATCCGTCCGTTGACGTTTACGGCGGGATAGATGGGGATCATTGTTTCATCCATCCGGTAAAAAGCCAGGAGAGCGCCTCGTGGCGACCAGAAGAGTCCTTTTTCAATTCCAAATTCCCGCTGGTGGACGGCTGTTCCGCATACGATTCCTTTGTTTGTTTCGTCGGTGACCTGTTGCGTTTCGCCGGAAGGGGTTAAAATGAATACATTGTTTTCTTTCGTGAATGCAAAATTTCCTTCTGCCGTGTCGTATTCCCAGTTTTCGCCATTTTTATCCTGCTCGTATTTCATGACAATCTTCTGGCTGTCGAGGTCATAGATGATATGATGGTCTTTTGTTTTGAAGGCGATTTGTGGTTTTGTTTTGTCGGGGACGGAGAAGTAGGGTAGTGTGGTAAGTGGGGCGTAGCCTTCTGTTTCGATGGTTTTGGACAATTGTTGGAGCGTAAAGGCGAGGTATTCGTTTTTTTTGTCCGGCAGAGCTTGCATGAGGCTGTCATTTTGGACAAATATGTATTTGTCGCCGCACCATTGCAGTTGCCGTATGCTTTGCGGCATGAAGCGGAAGTAGTTTTTTCCTCCGGGGACGAGGTCATGCAAGGTTGGGGTTTTGATGGTGTCTGCGCAGATTTCCGTTGTTATCAGTAGGAGGAGTAAAAAACTTTTAATTTTCATGTTTTTCTTTTTTTTTGTTTCGCGTTCCATAGTTCGTATTTTTCGTTTTGCACTTTTTTAAAATCCCTGTTTTTTCCTTCAAAGAGTTCATAACAGTGAAATTCACATGCGAGTTCACCGTTCATCAATTTGATTTTTTCTTTCGGTCGGAGGCTGATTTCATTGAGGAGTTCGTCTTTATAGCTTAATATCCATGCGTTGTATCCGGTGAAAACGTGTTTCAGGCGTTCTCCTATTGTGGCATACAGTCCCAGGAGGTCATCTGTGGAAATGCGTTCGCCGTAGGGTGGATTTGTGACGAGTATTGCGGGGCGTACGGTTTCGGTGAATTGTTGAAATGGTTTAACTGTTAATTCTATGTATTTTGTCAGACTGGCGTTTTTCACATTTTCTCTTGCTTTTTCTATTACTTTGGGTGAGATATCGGAACCGAAGCATTTGAAATTGAAGTTTCTTTCGTTCGAGTCGTCATTATAGATTTCGTCGAATATTTCGCTGTCGAAATCTTTCCATTTTTCGAAGGCGTATTGCTTGCGGTAGATTCCCGGCGCAATGTTGAGCGCTATCATTGCTGCTTCGATAAGCAGCGTGCCTGAGCCGCAAAAGGGGTCAATAAAGTTTGATTCGCCCTGCCAGCCGGTTTTCAGTATCATTCCGGCGGCAAGAACTTCGTTAAGCGGCGCTTCGCCCTGGCTTACGCGATATCCTCGCCTGTGGAGGCTTTCGCCGCTGCTGTCCAGCGATACGGTGCAATCGTTGTGCGAGATATGGACATTGATGTAAAAATCGGGATTTTTGACGCTTATCGAAGGACGTTTGCCGAACTTTTCGTTAAAGTAGTCGGCAATGGCATCTTTTGTCCTGTATGCTACATATTTGGAATGGTTGAAGATTTCGGAAAAGATTACCGCGTCAATTGTAAACGTATCGTCGGACGAAAAATAATTTTCCCATTCCACTTTTTTAACTTCGTCGTATACATTGTCGGCGTTGTATGCTTTAAAATGCAATATCGGTTTTAATATTCTCAGGGCCGTACGGCAATGAAAATTTGCCTTGTAAAGCATGCGCTTGTCTCCCGTGAAGGAAACTATGCGCTTGCCGGAGTTTATTTCCGATGCTCCGATGGTTTTTAATTCTTCTGCCAAAATGTCTTCCAAGCCACATAAGGTTTTGGCCGTCATTTCAAAGTAATCAAGATTCATTGGTATTGATTAAGGAGCAATTACTATTTTGAATTTAGAGGTCGGAGGGTTTGTCCCGTTTCTGACCTCGACAAAGAAAGCTATCGTTTTTTCGTCAAAATCATAGTTGAAACCTTCCAGCCATGTATTTCCGTCGGCTGTGTGCTGTGTCCAGTAGGGAAGCGGCGTCTGAACTTCGCTGTCGTTTCCCGTGTCCCACTGGAACATATACACTTCTACTATTCCGTAATTGTATGCTTCTTTCTTTACATCTACTTCGGCGATGTATTGATATAAGGTCGTATATCCTCCCGTGCTTACATACTTCCAGTCTTGCGAATAGACGGTAAAATTTTGCACATAAAACTTGAAATCCTGTCCGTCGATACCGTCGCGTCCGGCAGGTCCCTCGCACGAAAGCAATGAGAGCAGCGAGATTGTGATTGATAACTTTTTCATAAATTTTATTGTTTTAAGTAAGTTTAATGCCCCAAAATTAAGCATTAATTTGCAGAAAACAATAAAACGGAAAATTAAAAGGCTAAATCTTTTTTGTTGCAGGTTGAATACGGACAAAAACAAACACCTTTGGAGTGGTCTTTTGCCAAACAGGATACAAGCTCGGAAACAGTTTTGGAAATTCGGAATTTTCATGTAATTTTGCAGCGCAATAAGGAATCATTGGGGCTGACCGGTTTTGACAGCGGGTAGAAGTGATTTGTAAGCATGCAGTGCGCCGTTAGTCTGCACTATAATCTCGGCTGGCAAAAATTAATTGGCGAAAATTCTTACGCTCTCGCTGCTTAGTTGAAGAACAGTAAACTAATGCTTAATCCTTACGCAAGGCGTTTGGACGAGACATCACCCGGAGCTGTGGCTTCGAAGCTGACCGATAAGGTGGTGCAGAAATATCGGAGATAGTTTGTCGGACGTCCCGTACGACAGATAAAGTTTAAGGGACTAAGGTTGCAATGGCTGGCTTCGATCTTGTTGCAACACGAAAATGAAAACGAAGATAAGCATGTAGAAAGCAAATTAATTCCTCGTTTGGACGAGAGTTCGAATCTCTCCAGCTCCACAAGGTGAATATAAATCTTGATATACGCAACTTATGAAAAGCAATTCAAGAAGTACAGTCGAAAAATATGATGAGGAATTTTCTCGCCGCAGGACAGCGCCTGTAGAAGTTACGGTTCATCTAAAGTTTTCATTCAAAAAGGGAGAACGATTATTTTTCGCCTTTTTATATATTCCCGTAAATTTCAGTTTTGGTGGCGGAAAATAATAAGAAAGGGAACGTTTTTACGGACGTTCCCTCTAAAAAAATCAAATAAACCAATCTAAATTGAACTTGATTCAACAAACAATTACTTTTTATTTTTCATATACTCATCAAGAAAATCTTTTGTCGCTCTCTCGTAGATAATTATCTGTTCGCAGGAGAGTATGTCCTTGAATTTCTCCATATATTTTTTCTCCAGTTCAAAGCGTTTGGCTTTCGCTTCTTCCCGACATTTCAGCAATGCTGCATATGCTTCTTCGGAACGATCTTTTTTTTCGTGAATTTTACGGCCAAGTTGATGACAATTTCTTCCTGCTTCAAATTTTTTTCTCATCAACTCATTATCAACAGGCAAAAACTTTGCTGCTTCTTCTGTCGTTAATGACAGTTTTTCAGTCAAATACATATTCCTTTTCTCAATAAAACCTTTAATATCTAACGGGTAAATATCGCCATGTCGTCTGTTTTCTTTTTGAGAATAAACGGAATTACCAAATGATGCCGTAATAATTGTTATTATAAGAAATAGACTAGTTTTTTTCATTTAAAAATCAATATGTTAAATTATCAATAAATTCTTCTGCATTATCATTGGAATATTCTTCTGCAAGATAGTCAAAAAAATCAGTTTTCGAATAAGAATCTTTATCTAATTTTGAGACTGTTCGTGATGATATATTCTTTACAATCATATCCTTATCTCCACGCATATTATCTGTTTTCTTCTTATGTGTGAAAAATACCGTAACAAAACCGATGAACACGGCAGCTACAGCAAACCATGACCTTACCCGCTCAAATAATCTTACTTTTTCACCTTTCGGATGGATTTGCTTTTCGGGCAATTGGCCTATCATCTTTTCGGTAAAGTTTTCAAAATATCCTTCAGGCACACGGAACGGCTTCCTGGCCATCAATTTATCTAATTCGGCGCTATTATTTTTCATAGAAATCTTCCTTTTACATTTTTAGACGACAATATTATTAAAAGGTTTAAATATCACTTACTAAAATTTCCTGTATTTTTTTTACGGCATGATGATAGGACGCTTTTAACGCACCGACCGACGTGCCTAATATCTCCGACATCTCTTCATACTTTATTTCGTCTTGATACTTCATGGTGAAAACCAGTCGTTGTTTTTCGGGCAGCGTAAGTATGGCTTTTTGTAGCTTCTCGTCCAGCTCGTCGCCGTCAAAATATTCGTCGGCTTTCATTGTCTGCAACAAATACGAATCAGTATCATCAAGCGAAATGTTATTCAACGATTTCTGCTTATTTAGAAATGTAATACATTCGTTCACGGATATTTTATATATCCATGTAGAAATCTTTGAATCGCCTCTGAAACTGTTGATATTTATCCATGCTTTCATAAATGTGTTTTGTAAGACATCGTTCGCATCATCATGGTTTAAGACCATTCTCCGTATTTGCCAATATAGTTTTTCATTTAATTCGCTAACAACCTGTGCAAATGCTTCCCTTTGCGTTTCGGGATTGCCCAAGCGTTCAACTACTTCCTCTTCCATATATTGTCGCATGATACTGTCATTATTTTCGCCGCAAAATTAATATATAATTATTTATATCAAAATTATTAAAATGTTAAAAATCGTTGATAAAACAGTACGCACAGGAAAAATATTTACTTTTGCGGTAAAAAATTGCTGTTTAGTATGAAATTTAATAAGTTAATGTATGAAACAAAAAAAAATTAATCAAAACCGTTTTGTCAGATTCAGGCGGTTCTCGCGCAAGGCATACAGCGCATTCAACAGTATGCGCAAAGTAGTAAGTATCGGCGTAATCTCGGCTTGCACGCTAACATTTGCCAACAAAGGAAAGGCGGTTGCCCAAAGCGATTCGACACGGCAAACACCTAAAGGTACAACATTCAGTGAACAGGAACTCGAAGAAGTGACGGTTACGGCTTCACGCATCGAAATGCCTGTGAACCAAACGGCAAAGAGCGTAACCGTTATAACAGGCGGGGAAATTGCCGCCGCATCTGTTCAAAGTATTGAAGATCTCCTCGTTTATGTCTCAAATATAGACGTTGTTCAGCGGGGCGGTCATGGCGTACAATCCGATATTTCCATCCGCGGCGGTTCAGCCGATCAAACAGCCGTACTCCTTAACGGCATTAATCTCTCCAATCCACACACAGGACATTTCAGTTTCGACTTCCCAATCAACCTTTCCGACATTGAACGCATAGAAATTCTTCACGGCCCATCTGCCCTGATTTACGGTTCAAGCGCATTTTCTGGCGGTATCAACATCATTACAAAGAAAAAAAACGATCCAAACCTTTATGCAAAACTGGAAACAGGAATGTATTGTCTTCGGGGCGCAGAAATACGTAGCGCTGTGGATATTGATAAAACAGACAACAGTCTTTCTGTCGGTTATCGCGCTTCCGACGGTTATATTGTAAACAGTGATTACAATATTTACAATGCTCTTTGGCAAACACGGTTACATGTCGGAGAATCTTCGCGACTTGATTTTTTAGCCGGATACAATAACAAAACTTACGGCGCCAATACCTTTTATTCGGCGGAATATCCCAATCAATATGAGCGGACTTCGGAGATTGTCGGAACCGTAAATGGCGTTTTCGGCAACAAATTGAAATTTGTTCCGCAGCTGTATTGGACACGTCATTTTGACCGCTTCGACCTTGTAAAGAATACCGAAACAGGCAGAAACTGTCACAGGGGGGATACTTATGGCGCAAATATGATGTTTCAAACGGTTTCGTTATTAGGGACTACGCATTTCGGCGGAGAGGTTCGCAGAGAAGAAATAATGAGCAGCAAACTGGGTAAATCTCTCTCCACTCCTCAAGGACGATATACTAATTATGACGACCGAACTCAAATCAGTACAGCGCTCGAACATTCGCTGAAATGGCAAAAACTTATTATTTCTTTCGGGATATTAGCCAATTATAACACGCTTCAAAACGATGGATTCCATTTATTTCCTTCGGCAAGCATTGCATATTTGCCTGCGGATCGGATTAAAATATATACCTCCTGGAGCCGCTCAAGTCGATTGCCTACATTTACAGACCTCTATTACACAACAGAAACGCACAACGCTAACGAAACGCTTCAGGCCGAACGTTCGGAATCGTTTGATTTGGCGCTAAAATACAGAAACACTTGCTTTGAGGTAACGCTCAGGGGCTATGTCATGAACGGTCGCAATATGATTGACTGGGTGCGCAGCGCGGGTGAAACAAAATGGGCATCGTGGAACTTTACCGAAGTAAACAGGCAGGGCGTCGAAGCCGAATTGAAATTTCCATTCGGGCTAACGGCAAGCTATACCCGAATGAACCAGAATTGCGATTCAAAAGGGTTTGAATCAAGATATACGCTCAATTATCTGCGTGATAAACTTACTGCCAATTATAAATGCAAGATCATTGATGATAATTTGACCGCAAGCTGGAATTTCCGCTATCAAGACCGTACGGGCGAATTTCGCAGATACGAAAACGGTATAGACAAGGGATTGCAACCTTTCCCGCCGTTTTCTACGCTTGACCTTAGACTGGCGTATGCGATAAAGAACATCACCGTTAATCTGGATTTAAACAACATATACAATACGCACTACTATGATATCGGCAACGTTCCTCAAGCGGGATTTTGGCTGATTGGCGGGATAAGTTGCAACCTGCCTCTGTAAAGGATTTTGAAGCAGGTATTCTCTGTCCTTCGGCAACGTCACTCGTTGCCGTACTGTAACGTCATTCGTTGCAGTACGGCAACGTTGCACGTATCAGATTCCGGTGCAGCCGGGAATTGCGCCGGACTCGATACTGTGAAAATTCATGCTCTGTTTCCGCTCTTTTTCGCAAATGATTTGATGGCAGGGAGAAATAACGAGATAATTCCCAGAATCATTACGATCATTCCGGAGATGATAAATGTATAACTCATTCCGATGTTATCGGCAAGAAACCCCGTCCCCAGCATCCCTGTTACCGAAGGAATGATTGAAACACTCATGAAAAGAGAAAATATGCGCCCCAACTTTTCGGGCGGAAAATTTTCCTGTATTACGGCTGTAATACTTGCACTTGAAATCGAAGCGCCAATGCCCATAATTCCGGTGATCAATACAAATATCCAGTAACCTTCTTCGGACAACAGGCCGGAGGTAAAGAACGTCATCCCTGTCAAAATATACATTGTATTTATCAACAATACTTTGTTTAACGGTCGGCGACTCATTCCCAGCAATGCTCCGCCAAGTAACATTCCCGTCCCCCATGCCACTTCTACAATTCCGACTTGCAACACAGAGCCTTTGAAGTGGCTGAGCGTCATCAAAGGAAAGATAACTGCGACAGGCATGATACAAATCATTGACAATACGAAAATCACAATCAGCATAAAGATTCCTTTTTGCGATAAAATTTCCTGCAAACCGTCGTTCATTTCTCTCAACACGGAATATTTCTCTTCCGGTTTCCGTTTCGGAGAAGGTATTTTTATTATGAACAGCGAAATACATGCAATTGCGGCGCCTATAATATCCAGTGAAAGGATGAGCCGGATATCCATCGCGACTATCATCAGCGCTGCAATCGGCGGTCCTGCGATATTTCCGACAGACTGAATCATCTGGTTAATACCGGAAATGCGCGTAATTTCGGTTTCGGGAGCAAGCATCGGTACAGATGCCGACATTGCCGGGGAATGAAATGCTGATCCTATCGACCTTAGGGCAAACATCACATATATAAGCCATAAACTTTCAAATCCGAAACTGAAAGCAATAATCAGTCCGAAAGTTACCATTGCCACGAACAAATCGGAAACAATCATCACCGTTTTCCTGTCCCACCGGTCAATATACACCCCTGCAAACGGCGCAATAAGGGCTTGCGGAAGCAGCATGGAAATCGTCCCTATTGCAAGCGCTTCGGCGGATTTGGTTTCAATACTGATCCAAAGGACCATTGCATAACCGACGATTATGCTACTCAGTATCGAAACAAACTGTCCTGACCAAATGATATAAAATGTACGTTTCCAATTTTCCATGTGTGCAAAGATAACAAAAAAAAGCAGGTATCTCACGATAGCTGCTTTCAAATAATAATATTGTAATAATGAATAATGAAACCAAAATTTATTCTTCTTTGATACAACGCACATGCGCTTTATGCGCTTTAGTGATATTCGGCGTATTGCCTGCATCTCCCGCGGGAGAGCCGCTCATATACACCATGTATGCGGCTGACGGAGCCGACGTATCCGACAAGTGTTTTCTTTCGGTCGCCGTCCAGTAATAGGCGTCTGCAAAAGGCATGAAAGCGCTAACTTTGTTCTTCATCTCTGCCTTCAGTATCCAGATGGCCTGTAAT
>JAITJX010000106.1 GCA_031278765.1 Tannerella sp.
ATGAAGAAAATAAATTATTTAACAAGAGGATTAATGCTCATAACTATTTTGAGTTTTGTTTTGATTAGTTGTAACAAAGAGGAAGACGTTGAACAACTTGAAGAAATCAACGTTGATCAATCAGAACTTACTTTCACACAAAATGGAGAAAGTAAGGAGTTTACTGTGTTATACACAGGCGAATGGTATTTTGAAGCAACCGGATTAGAAGGATATTATGGTCCGAATGAGGCAACCGTCAAAGATTTTACTATTGCGCCTGCTTCAGGCAAGGGAAATACTAAGGCGACAGTAACATTGAAAAATGACCTGACTGAAAATTATGACGTTGACTTAAAAGTAGTTACTGCAAACGATACGCTAATTATCAAATTGAAAGCTGTCGCAAATTAACGTAAGGATTATAAAATGTCGAAAACAGTCGGTTTTATTTTATTTTTTTGCATTTCTGTTTCGTTATCTGCACAGAATTACATTGTTAGCGGATATATACGTGACGCCGAAACCAAAGAAGTTCTTGTCGGGAGCGGCGTTTATGAAATAGAGAGTAAAAAAGGTTGTACTGCAAACGACTACGGATTTTACAGTTTGACATTACCGAGGGGAAATAGAATAATTCGTTATTCGTCACTCGGTTATGCAAGCCGTGAAATAAATATTGATTTGATAAAAGACACCGTCATTCAAATATACCTGGAAACCGTATCCGAACAATTGAAAGAAGTAGTGATTAGCAGCGCTGCTACACTGAAAGATATGCGATTAGGGACAACAAATGTATCCGTGCAACAAATAAAAAATACGCCGGCGTTACTTGGCGAAACCGATTTGATGAAATCGCTACAATTTATGCCGGGCGTACAGCATACAACAGAAGGAAAAAGCGATTTGTCGATTCGTGGCGGCAGTCCAGACCAAAATCTAATCCTTTTAGACGGCGTCGCCATTTACAACGCAAATCATGTTTTTGGCTTTCTTTCCGTCTTCAACACCGATGCTTTAAAGAAACTAACTTTATATAAATCAAGTTTTCCGGCACGATTCGGCGGACGACTTTCGTCCATCATAGACATCACAACTAAGGACGGTAACAAAAAAGTATTTTCCGGCTCGGCGTCAATTGGTTTGCCGACATTGAAAGTCAATATCGAAGGACCAATTGTGAAAGATAAAACTTCGTTTACCTTTTCGGCGAGAAGAACTTACATGGATTTGTTGGTCGATGCGGCAAACAAATGGTTTATTAAAGATAATTCGGGAAGTCGCGCTAACTTCTTCTTCCACGACCTTAACGCAAAAATTCATCACCGAATTGATGATAAAACATACATATATTTAAGCGCTTACAACGGAAACGACAAATTGGAACAGGTAACCTCCGAAATAGAAGATAAAGAAACCGGACATAATTCATCTACGGAAAAATGGGATTGGGGAAATACCATTATTTCCGGAAAATTAAGCCGAATACTCTCGCCCAACCTCTTCTTTAAAAGCACAGTAACATACAACAAATACCATTATAAAATTACGACTGACGATGAATATCTCAACGAGGACGATTCATGGGGAATACAAAAAGCATACAGAAACTTTTTATTTTCGTCGGGGATAAAAGATTATTCCATTTTCGGTGATTTTGAATACTTTCCATCATCAAGTCACAATATAAAATTCGGAACGGCATTTACTTATCATGATTTCAGTCCTGAAATAATATCATTAAAATCGCAAAGCGACACCCTGATTATAACGGATAATACCCCCAAACACACATATTCAAGCGAGTTGGCGTTATATGCGGAAGACGATTGGGACATTTCGGAAAAAATTCGACTGAATGCCGGACTGCGTTTTTCTCTGTTCAATGTCGACGGGAAAAACTATACGGCGATAGATCCGCGTTTATCGCTGCGTTTTCTTCTGACGAATAACATATCGTTACAAGCCGGATACTCGCTGATGCAACAATATGTACACTTACTTTCAAGTAATTCCGTCATCTTGCAAACCGATTTGTGGGTACCCGTAACCGGCAAAATAAAACCCATGCAATCCGACCAATACTCTTTTGGGATATTATACGAATTGCCAGAATCTGTTATTCTGTCGATGGAAGCCTATTACAAGGATATGCGAAACGTGATAGAATACAAAGATGGAGTTAATTATACCGGCGTATCGGCAGGTTGGGAAAACAAAGTGGACGACGGAACAGCAAGAGCCTATGGCATAGAATTTTCTTTAGAAAAACGGGAAGGACGAATTACGGGAACAGCCTCTTATACACTGTCGAAATCGGAACGCAAATTTGATGAAATTAATTTCGGCGAATGGTTTCCGTCAAAATATGATCGTCGTCATGTAATTAATCTGCTTGTCAACTGTAAACTGAACGAAAAATTTAATCTTACAGCAACTTGGACATACCATTCCGGCAACAGGATAACTCTTCCACTGATGACTTATGTCAGTCCTGACGTCCCCGATACCGACAGGCACATCGACAATTTGTTGGAATTAGATTACCGGAACAATTACAAAATGGCAAATTATCATCGTCTGGATATGGGAATCAACTATACGTTCAAAAAGAAAAAGAACAGGTATTCAATGCTAAACATGAGTATCTACAATCTTTACAACAGAATGAATCCCTATAAACTGATTCTTGAAAGCGATATGCGCAAGAAAGAAAGTGGCGAAGTCGTTTATACTCACAAGTTAAAACAAATCGCACTGTTTCCGCTCATACCGTCTCTGTCATACACCTGTCATTTTTAAAATTATGAAAAAGATACTCCCATATACTTTATTAATTATCAATATCATTCTATTATTCGGCTGTGAAAAGGAAATTGATTTTAACGGAAAAACGCCATCTCCTAAAATAGTCGTTAACTCGATAGTCAATGCACGGTCGGATACCAATCGAATAAAAATTTCGGAGAGTGTTTTCGATTATTCGGATCAACAGCCCGACATTATCGAAAATCCCGACATTCGCTTAAATATCAACGGGAAAGAGAATAATCAAATTTGGATGGATACAATAATCGGCGTACATACATACTATAAATTTGTCTCAGCGTTAAACACGGGAGACAAAATTGAATTTTCGATACATACGGATAAACACGGAACAGTGAAAGGTCACGACCAAGTTCCTGATATTACGGAAATAAAAAACATAGCCACATCATGGTTTAAAAAAGAAGGCATATCATATCTACGGATGTATATCACATTGAAGGATAAAGCCCATGAGCGGAATTTTTATCGAATAGTTGTAAAAAGTCAGTCGAATTTGCTACATCCCTCACAACAGCCGCCACTTAATTATTGGGATTTGCATGACGTTTTTATTGATGATGAAATACTGTTTCACAATCCGACGGAAACGGAAGAAGCTGACAAAGTGCCAAACTATTATCGAATTTTCTCCGACGAACTGTTTCAAGGCGAGGAATATACATTGAATATCTATATCCGTTTCGATAATTTTGCAAAAAATCCCGAATCAAATTACGTGCGACAATACGTGAAAGCGGAAATACATACGTTATCGGAAAAACTGTATCAAAATCTTAATTCACAAGAGTTAGCATCAGGCATGGCGACGGGCGATATATTTTCCGAACCTGTTAAAATATATACAAATATGCAAGGCGGATATGGAATATTAGGCGTTTACAACGTTACCGAAAAAGAAAAAACGGTCGCAGAAAAAGGAGAGTAGAGAAATAATCAAATCGTCTTTTTGCTTTGGAATGAACTGAACAGTTACAATATTCAGTTCATTCTGTTGTTCAGCAAATTCTGATCAGGGATTCTGTACATTCTACCATTCGGCAAATTCTGATCCGACATTCTGTACATTCTATCATTCAAAAAATTCCGATCCGACATTCAATTCAGTCTACCATTCGGCAAATTCTGCTCGGATATTCTGTACATTCTACCATTCGGCAAATTCTGATCAGTCATTTTGATCATTCTATCATTCTATCATTCAACAAATTCCAATCAGGTATTCTGTTCATTCTATCATTCTGTAAATTCTGATAAAAAAAATCTGATCAAATTTGGTTTTTATTAAAAAAATCTTACTACTTTTGCATCATTATTTACAAGGTTTAATTTTTTAATCAGTAAAAAAGATGTATAACTTTTTAGATATAATTTCTACTGTTTCCGGAAAATTCTCCGATGAAAAAACAGCATTTGCATCCCATCATTTAGCATTTGCATCCCATCATTTAATCGAAAAGGTTTTTATTATTGTTTTTTTTATTTCCATATATGCTTTTTTTATTCCCATATATACTGTAGAATATTTTCTTATTACGGTTTTTGTTTTCATTCATTTTATAGAATATTTCCGTAAAGTTCGGAAATATGATTATTATTCTTTGAAAACCTCCCAAAGGCATTTTTGTAGCTCCAAAATACATTTTTGGGGCTACAAATGCTCTTTTTGTAGCTCCAAAAATGTTTTTTGTAGCTCCAAAAATGTTTTTTGTAGCTCCAAAAATGTTTTTTGTAGCTCCAAAAAGAGCATTT
>JAITJX010000016.1 GCA_031278765.1 Tannerella sp.
TCTTCCGTTTATTTCCTTATTTTTTAATAAAATACTGGTCGAAACAATCACCTTACCTGATGACTTATTTCCACCCGCGCGATTTTGATCCGGATCAGCCGATGATTAAATCTTTGCCATTGATACGCAAATTCAAATCGTATGTCGGCTTAAAAAAATCATTTGGAAAATTTCAACAGTTGTTGGATGATTTCGAATTTATTGATCTGCGGGAAGCTAATAAGCAAATCGACTGGGAAAAAGCAAGAATAATCGCAATAAACAAGTAAATATAACAGAAAAAACAATAAAGATTGAGCCAAATTTTATATCTTTGCAAGTGATAAAAATCAGCATTTATTTCGGTAAAAATGGATATAAATAATACTATATTATCACTTATAGAGAATACGCCGGATGCTATTTTAAAGGGTATTGCGGATCGTGTAAAAGCGCGGAGGCTCGAATGGGCCTATACTCAGAAAGCACTTTCTTTGCGGTCTGGAATTCCGTTGCCGACTTATCGTCGCTTTGAACGGACGGGTGAAATTTCGGTGCGAGGCTTGATCCTGTTGGGCATGGCATTGGGTATGACCGATGAATTTGACGCTCTTTTTTCGACAAAAACATACAGCAATATTGACGATTTGCTAAAAAAAGAGCGTACTGTTCGCAAAAGAGGAAAACGCAATGGATAAAATAGAGTCGGTAGAAGTGTTTTACCAAAAACAGAAAGTTGGACAAATAGCGCTTACTAAAGAAAACAGTTGCGCTTTTGAATACGATACGGAATTTATACGAAACGGATTTGCTATTTCACCTTATTTTTTACCCTTGCAACCGGGTGTTTTTATGGCAAAAAGACTTCCTTTTGGTAGCGGTTTCGGAGTTTTTGATGATTGTTTGCCGGATGGCTGGGGTAGTTTAATTCTCGACAGATATCTTCGGCAAAAAGGTATTAATTCCGGGCAATTAACGCTTTTGGAAAGATTATCTTTGATTGGAACTACCGGCAGGGGCGCATTGGAATTTTTTCCCTGCCGTAATGTATGTGAAGAAAATATTTTTTTGGATTTCAATAAGTTGGCTTCTGAATCACAAAAAATACTGACGAGCGAATATATTGGCGATTCCATAGAAACCTTGTACCAGTATGGCGGATCATCGGGTGGAGCGCGTCCAAAAATTTTTGTTACAATCGACAACAAACATTGGTTGATAAAATTCAAGGCGACCATCGATCCGCCCGGAATTGGCCGAATAGAATATGATTATTCGTTGCTTGCCAAGCGTTGTGGTATAAGTATGCCGGAAACCCGTTTGTTTGAAAACAAATATTTCGCTGTAGAACGTTTCGACAGAGAACCGGCCGGTAAAGTGCATACGGTTAGTGTTGCCGGTTTATTAAACGCTGATTATCGCATTCCGAGTTTAGATTACAGCGTCTTACTGAAAGTGTGTTTGCATTTAACGCGAAATATGGAAGAAGTTTATTCTTTGTTTCGTTTGATGATTTTCAACATAGTCATATCAAATAGAGACGATCATGCAAAAAATTTCTCATTTCAATACAAAAACGGAACATGGATATTATCGCCCGCTTACGATATTTTACCAAGCAGAGGGTTTAACGGTTATCATACTACGACTGTCAATGGGCAAGGCGAACCTAAATTGAACGATATTTTGCAAGTCGCTTCGGAGGTCGGTTTATCTAAAAATCGCATCAGTGAAATTATGGAGCAGGTGATCGATATTTGCCGTTCGGAAAACAAGTTGAATTATAGCATATAGTGACCCTCCTCATCACCGGCGTACATGGATTCGTCGGTTCAAACCTCGTATCCGCGCTTAAAGCCTCTCATTCCATTTACGGTTTGGACATTATTTTCCCTGCCAAAGACGGAATAATAACAACTTTCTCTTGGAATGAACTGGATAGATTACCGGAAGTTGATGCGATTATTCACTTGGCCGGCAAAGCCCACGACACGAAGAAGCAGGCGGACGCTCAAATCTATTTCGACGTCAATACCGGATTGACAAAGAGGATTTTCGATTATTTCTTACAGTCAAAAGCAAAGAAATTCATCTTTTTCAGTTCCGTCAAAGCTGCCGCCGACAGTGTAGAAGGAGATATTTTGACCGAAGACGTCATTCCCAAGCCCACAGGCCCTTACGGAGAAAGTAAAATCGCTGCCGAAAAATACATACAGAGTAAAGATTGGGAAGATAAAAAGGTGTATATTTTACGTCCCTGCATGATTCACGGTCCGGGAAACAAAGGCAATTTGAACTTATTGTATAATATTGTTTCAAAAGGTTTTCCTTGGCCGTTGGGCGCTTTCGAGAATCGCCGTTCGTTTACTTCAATCGACAATATCGCCTTTGTAATCAAACAAATGATAGAACAAAACATCGAACCGGGCATATACAACATGGCCGACGACGAAACGCTTTCCACCAACGAACTGATTACGTTAATTTCTTCGGTTACAGGAAGAAAGAGTAAGATATGGAAATTATCTCCCCGCACGATGAATCTCGTTGCAAAACTCGGCACAGTCTTGCATCTTCCGCTCAACAGCGAACGGTTGCGCAAACTGACGGAGAATTACGTCGTTTCCAATCAAAAGATCAAAACGGCGCTCCAAATCGAAAAAATGCCTGTTTCGTCCCGCTGCGGTTTTGAATTGACAATAAAAAGCTTTGAAAATCAGTGATCTATCTGTTAACTTTTATTCTGCTTTTTGCCGGAATTTTGTTGTATTTCAGGATTGCCGACCGGTTTAACATCATCGACCGGCCCAACGACCGCAGTTCGCACGACTACATCACCATTCGCGGCGGCGGGATTGTCTTTTGGTTGGCCGGTGTTTTGTATTTTCTTTATTCCCCATGTATTTTCTGATTGGCCTCACGCTCATTTGCGGCGTCAGCCTCTGGGACGATGTCGCAACGCTTCCCAACCGCGTGCGGATTGTTGTTCATTTCCTGTCCATCAGTCTGGTTTTCTATGGATTGGGACTGTTTACACTTCTACCTTGGCAACTGATAATCGTCGCCTATATTTTTTTCGTCGGCGTGTTGAATGCCTACAATTTCATGGACGGCGTCAACGGCATCACCGGACTGTACAGTCTGGCTGTTCTGATAGCCTTGCAATACGTGAATTATCAACTCGTTCCTTTTACCAATCCCGACTTTATCAATTTTGCTATCCTTGCCTGCCTTGTATTCCTGTTTTTCAATTTCCGGAAACGGGCGAAATGTTTTGCGGGCGACGTCGGCAGTATAGGCATTTCATTTTGGATTGTCACCCTTTTGCTTCAACTGATGATTAAAAGTCACTCGATTATTTGGATTATCTTTTTGTCAGTTTACGGAGTAGATACAGTCTTCACCATTCTAGATCGTATCCGTTTGAGACAAAACATATTTGAAGCGCATCGCCTGCATTTTTACCAAATCCTGTCGAATGAAAAAGGCGTTTCCCACCTGAAAGTTTCTTTCCTTTATGCATTTGTTCAA
>JAITJX010000071.1 GCA_031278765.1 Tannerella sp.
GCTGTGGCGTCCCGTCTCAGAAAGTCAGTATATAAATTTTTAAAAAGTATATGAGAAAGAAGGGGCAAGCCGTGAGGTTCGCCCCTTTTTCGCGTCTTCGCGCGGAAGCGCGAACCGCATCTCTTTCCCCGTCATTGCGAACCCGAAGGGTGGAGCAAGCCAGGAAAACCGCGTGTCCGTCATTGCGAACGGAGTGAAGCAATCCAGGAATTAATGATTTAAGATTTAAGATTTAAGATTTAAGATTTAAAATTTAACGGTTAGTGGTTAGTGACAGGTGCCACGTCATTGCGAACGGAGCGACGTGATACCTGTCTGCAATGACGTGGCGCTCGTCAGCAAAATATACTCTTTTTCATATTTTTTTTGCATTAATAGAAATTAATTGTAATTTTGCATCCTGTTTCAACACATTCTACTGTTCTATGGTGTAATGGTAACACGTCAGATTCTGGTCCTGAAATTCAAGGTTCGAATCCTTGTAGAACAACAAAAGAAATCTCTATTCACAGAGATTTCTTTTTTTATCCGTTCCACTTATTAAAGTCCCGCAGGGAGGTGCTGTTTCCTTTCATCAGGGAAATCAAAAAAAAATCACAGTTCAGCGTCAGAATGTTTGACGGTATTGTTTTTTTTCATTAATTTTGCCCCGTCAAAGGCGGCAGTAGCTCAGTCGGTAGAGCATCAGCTTCCCAAGCTGAGGGTCGCGGGTTCGAGCCCCGTTTGCCGCTCTTGTTTGAATAATATCTTGATTTCCGGGCGTCAGGCCGCTTACAATGGAACCGATTTTACATAAAATTTTAAGGGAATAAAAGCAATAAAGAAATGATTTCAAAAATTAAAATACCGGTAATAAAATGTCTGTGGAATATTTTGCTGTTTATTCCGTTCGTTCATTCCATTTCTGCTCAAAACCGTACCGAAGAGGAGAAAACAATCCGCCTGAACGAAGTAACAGTGACGTCAAACGCTCCCGATGAACGGATTAAATCGTTAAGTATGGGCGTTGAAAAACTCTCGGCGAAAGAAATAAAACAATTGCCGGCGTTGATGGGCGAAGTTGATGTTTTGAAGGTAATCCAGCTTATGCCGGGCGTACATACGGTTTCCGAAGGCAGTTCGGGATATAGCGTGCGGGGCGGTTCGCCCGACCAGAATCTTATTTTGACAGATAATTCAACCGTTTATAACCCATCTCACCTGCTGGGTTTTTTTTCTATCTTCAATAACGACGTGCTTAAAAGCGCCGAACTCTATAAAGGCGATATGCCGATGAAATATGGCGGCAGGATTTCTTCGCTGCTTGCCGTTTCTACGAAGAAAGAGCGCCCCGATAAATTCGGCGGAACAGGGGGAATAGGACTGATTTCATCACGACTTGCGCTGGAAGGGACCGCCGGAGAAAAAACATCATGGCTTGCAGGCGGAAGGCGCAGTTATGCCGATTTGTTTCTTAAGCTTTCGTCGAATAAGGATTTGCGGAAATCGGCGGTATACTTTTATGATTTTAATGCAAATCTGATACACCGTTTTTCAAATAAAGACGTTCTGGAAGTGAACGGATATTACGGAAAAGACCATTTCGAAGCGCAACCCGGAGTTTTTTATTACGGAAACGGCGCAGCGTCGCTCTCGTGGAAGCATGTTTATTCCTATAAATTGTTTTCGAGTTTGAGTTTTAATTTCAGCGACTACAATTACGCTCTGGAATCGAAACTCGACGATGTGCAGGCAATCTGGACGTCGGGCCTCAGGGATTACATGCTGCGCATGGATTTTTCTCATGAGATAGACGATGTGCAGAACATGTCATACGGGTTCACAAGCACGCTTCATGATATCCGGCCGGGTCATGTTTCTTTTATGGGGAGCGTTGATTACAGGATAAGCAATTTTAAGGCTTTGGAACATACTGTTTACTGGGGAGGGGAACGGAAACTGTCGGAATCATTCGCATTCAAGTGTGGCGTTCGTGTGTCCGCTTTCCAGAATATGGGTAAATCTACCGTCTATACATACGACGAGAGTTACCGGGCGAGCGATTCGACAACATATAAAGCCGGCAAAATATACAATACTTATTATGCCGTCGAGCCTCGTTCGGGATTTGTGTACAGGATGGGCGCCGAGGCTTCGATAAAAGGTAATTATGTTCATAACGTGCAATTCATGCAACTGGCCGGCAATTCGGCTTCGGGTTCGCCGCTTGACGTATGGTTCATGGCCGGCCCCAATATCAAACCGCAGGTTGCCGATATGTTTTCCGCCGGATATTTTAAGAATTGGAGAAACAACATGTATGAATCGTCCGTAGAATTTTATTACAAAGACCAAAAAAACGTGATTGATTTTGCCGAACATTCCAGTTTGCTGATGAACGAGAAACTGGAAGGCGAAGTGAGGAGCGGAAAAGGCAGGGCCTACGGCGCGGAATTTATGCTCAGGAAAAACAAAGGCAGCCTCACAGGTTTTGTGAATTATACCCTCTCGCGTTCCGAAAGGACTGTTGCGGAAATAAACCAAGGGAAAACCTATGTTTCGCCTTACGACCGGACGCACAGTTTGAATATTGTTGCAAATTATGCGCTGTCAAAGAAATTTATCCTTTCGGCAATATGGGTTTATGCCACGGGCAATCCTGCGACTTATCCGTCGGGACGTTTTGAGATAGAAGGAGAATATTATCCGATTTATTCGGGAAGGAATGAATACCGGCATCCCGATTATCACCGCCTGGACCTTTCGATGACTTATATTCCGGGAAGCGATTCCAAAAAACGCCTGAAAGGCGAATGGAACGTGTCGTTCTACAATGCTTACGGAAAGAAAAATCCATGGATGATTCATTACAGTCAAGACATGGAAACGGGTCGGCCTTACGCTGAAATGATATATCTATTCGGCATCGTTCCATCGCTGTCCTACAATTTTAAATTCTGAAAGTATCACATAAAAAAGCCTCAATGGCGCAAGCGGATATTTCGCATGTTGCACCATTGAGGAATCGTGGGGTGTGTGTTATATCATTTTTTCAACATTCCATACATAAGCGTGAAGCCCCTGCTGCTCTGTTTTCAAATCCATTTCATGAAGTTTATCGAGCAAAGCGTCTACTTTATCGTCGGGGATGACAAGCAGGAAGGCTGAATTTAACGTAGGCCAGGCATGATTGCCGTAATGCGGCTCTCCGGTTTTGCTTCCTCTGCCCTGTACGGCGTCCCACATGGTGAATCCCCGCAAACTCAATTTGTCGAATATCTCCAGGATACGTTCTTTGTATGCCTGATTATAGGGAATAAATATTGATTTCATGTTGTTTACTTATTATATTTTAATAATTTTCTGAGTTTTTTACGTTTGCGTCTCACGCCGTTTGCGCCGAAAATGGAATAGAGCGCCGGCACGTAGAGGAGCGTCAGAAGAGTTGAAAGCGTCAGCCCTCCGACAACGGCAATGCCTATCGGTTGCCACATCTCCGCTCCTGAACCTCTCGGAATGGCCATCGGTATCATGCCCAGTACGGTAGTAGCGGTAGTCATCAGTATGGGACGCAAACGGGAACGTCCGGCGAAGATGACGGCCTTGTCAATCGACATGCCTCGTTCCCTGTTCAGGTTAGCATAGTCGATAAATACAATCCCGTTTTTCACCACAATACCAATCAGCATCACCATTCCGACCATGACCATCAGGCTCAAAGGCTGCCCGCTAATCATCAGCGCCAGGAGCACGCCTCCCAGTCCGAAAAGGAGCGAAATCACAATGATGAACGGATAGGTGAGCGATTCGAACTGCGCAGCCATCACAATGTAAACCAGTAAGACGCAAAGCAGCATCAATAGTCCCAGGTCGCTGTTCGTATCTTGCTGGTCTTCGTATGATCCTCCGATTTTTATCCCTATTTCCGAGGAGATTTTGCCTTCGCTTCTCATTTCGTCGATAACTTTGTTCGTTTGCGCTACAACTTCGCTTAATGCCGCCTGGTAAAGCGAACCTTGCACTTTGTTTATCCGTTGCCGGTTTTGTCGGTCGATTTGCGGCAGGGATTGCCGTTCGACGACTTTTCCCAGTTCGCGTAATTTGACCGGCACGCCAGCGTTGTTGTATACGGTAATGTCTTCAATAGTTTCTATGGATTGCCGGTAAGCTTCGTCGTAGCGTACTACGATGTCGTATTCATCGCCGTCTTCCCGATATTTTGAAGTGAAAGATCCGTTGATGCGGTTGCGTGCGAAATTGGCGACGGTGGCCGAGTTCAGGCCGTTTTCGGCCAGTTTTTCCCTGTCGAAGTCAATCTGGTATTCTACGCGGTAATCCTGACGACTGAGGGTCAGGTCGCGCAAGCCTTTCACTTTTGCGAGGCGGTTTTTGAGTTCGTCGGCGATGCGGTCGGTCTGTGCCAGGTCGTAACCGTAGATTTCAACATCCACTGTGCTGGCGCCCATCCCCATCGCTCCGCCGCTGCCACCCGGGAATACGGTGTACTTATAGAGTTCCGGCATATTGTCCAGTTCCTTTCGCAAATCGTCGGCGATTTCATAGATGGAATATTTCCTCTCCTCCGGCTCGATGCAGCGGAAACGGAAGGAAATCAAATTGGTTGCGTTGTTTTGCATGGCGGCGAAAGTATTGTTTTCGTCGGCCTGTCCTACGGAGAAAGAGCGTATCCTCACTTCGGTGGGATAGCGACTCTTGACGATGCTGTCGATTTTCATTGCCGTGGCGCGGGCAACTTCCATTCGTGTGCCGGTAGGAAGATAGACGTCGGCAGTAATCATGCTGTTGTCTGAAGCAGGCATAAAGTCGAATTTAACCAGTTGAAGAGCCGGAATCAGTATCGCAATAAAGAGTCCGATACAGACAATGAAGGTAGTTCTGCGGTTTCTGACGCATAGATTGACCAGTTTTGCGTATGCGGCATCCAGTTTGTCGAGGAATCTTTTGACGGGCGCATGTAAACGGTCAAAGAGTTTCCCCTGCGTATGTGTCAGGCGCAACAATTGTGAACAAAGCATAGGCGTCAATGTAAGAGCTACGATTAAAGAGACGGTAATCATGATGGTCACCATCCAACCCAGTTCGCCGAACATCACTCCTGCCAGTCCGGTAGTCATGGTCAGCGGTAAGAAAACGGCAAGGATGGTGAGCGTGGAAGCGATTACAGCAACGCCCACTTCGTTGGTAGCATAAACGGCGGCTTCTTTGGGCGTACTTCCGCGTTCGATGTGTTTCGTCACATTTTCGAGAACCACGATGGCATCGTCAACCACCAGTCCTATGGCGATAGTGAGCGAGGAGAGGGATATGATATTGAGCGTACTTCCGGTTATCATCAGGTAGATGAACGATGCAATCAGGGATATTGGTATAGCCAGGATGACGATGAAGGTCGCCCTCCAGCGTCCGAGGAAAAACAGGACGACAAAAATGACGAAAATACCTGCGAGCAAAATGGTTTCCGTCAAAGAATCGATGGATTGCTGTATAAAGTCGGAAGTGTCAATGATAAGCGAGAGTTGTATGTCTGGAGGGAGTGTTTTTTGCAATTCCGGGATGATTTCATTGACCTTTTTAGCAATTTTCACCGAGTTGGCGCCGGATTGTTTCTGTACCACAATCAGAGCGCCTTTCACTTCGTTGGTGTAGGATTCCTGCACGCGGCTCTGGATCGTATCGTTGATGTGAGCTACATCTTTGAGGTAAATATTTTTCCCGTTGCGGCTTCCAATGACGATATTGTTTAACTGTTCGCTGGCTTTAAATTCACCTTCCACGCGCAGGACATAGGTGGCAGTACCGATGTCGAAACTTCCGGCGGGAACGTTCAGGTTTTCGGCAGCGATGATAGACGATATTTGCTCGATGGTAAGGTTGTAGGATTCCAGCTTCTCCGGCGTGACATTGACCTGTATTTGGCGCTGCGGCGCTCCGGTAACAGTCACCGCGCCTACGCCGGCTACGCGGTTTAGCGGATTGGCAAGCTGTTCGTCCAGGATTTTATAAAGGCCGTTTACGCTCTCTTTGGCTGTTGCCGAATAAATCACCACCGGCATCATGTCTGTACTGAACTTGAAGATGATCGGTGTGCTGATACCATCCGGTAACTGGCTTTTGACCATGTCGATTTTATCACGGACATCATTTGTTGCTATATTGATGTCCGATCCGTAATTAAATTCCAGTGTTACGATAGACATGTTGTCTTTCGACTGGGAAGTGATTTTCTTGAGGTTTTCCACCGTGTTCAAACTGTTTTCCAGCGGACGGGTCACGTTGGTTTCGATATCTGAAGCGCTGGCGCCTGCATAGGCTACGATTACCGACAACTGGTTTGTTTCGATGTCGGGAAAGAGGTCTATCGGCAGTCGTGTGAAAGAGAATATCCCGATAATGGCGATAGCAACAAATATTAATGCGGTCATAACAGGTTTCTTGACCGCTGATTCATACATACTCATGTTTCTTGAATTATAAATTATAAATTATGAATGATTCATTCTTATCTTAAGTGTTATGATTTGTTTATTTCGCATTATCGGTTGTTTAAAATTTCTACTTCCGTACCGTCAATGAGACGCGCCTGTCCGGCGGTAACGACCTCATCTCCCGGATTGATGCCTGAGAGGATTTCATAACGGTCGCCCAGATGTTGTCCCAATTCCACTTTACGGTATTTGGCGAGGCCATTCTCGATGGCGAATACATATTTATCGTTGGCGCCGGGTTGGCGCTGGATGGCAGCGTCGGAGACGACAATGCTTTCGTTTGTGCCGAGATTCAGGCTGACGCGGGCATACATTCCGGGACGGACTCTCAAGTCGCTGTTTTGAATGGTTACTTCCACGCCGAAGGTGTGTGTAGCCGCGTCGATGGTCGGATATATCAGCGTAACTTTTCCCGTAAAATCATCATTGCCGTATACATCCAGTTTAATATTGACCGTCATGCCCGGTTTCACCTTTGTAAAGAGCGATTCCGAGACGTTGATAATTGCTTTCAGCGGGTTTAGTTGCTGTACCGTCAATACCGGCATTTGTGCGAAAACATCGCCGTTGTCGTAGTTGCGTGCGGTGACGGTTCCGCTGATGGGGCTTAGCAATTGGGTATTGTCCTGCAGGTTTTTGATGGCGGTTTTCAACATGTCGATTTGCGTTTTTATTTGATCGACCTGTTGCTGGGCAATACCGCCAACTTTGAGCAGTTCAAGGTATCTTTCGTAGTCTTTTTCAAGATTGGCCAGTTGTACGTTTTGTTGCCTGAGGCTGGATGATTCCATCTGCACCAGTAATTGCCCTTTTCGGACACGGTCGCCTATTTCCACGTAAATCTTTTCGATACGTCCCGGCATGGCGGGCGTTATTTGGTTGATCACGTCCGCTTTGACGGTAGCGGTGTAGGTCGAAATCTGATCAACCGGTTCGAGTTGCGCCCGAACAGAGTTTACTTTCACTTTGGCGGTGGCCGTTTCCTCTTTTTGTTCTTTTTTGCAGGAGAGGAGCAGTGGCAGAATAATGATAAGCGATATGACGCTAAATAATCTTTTTGTTTTCATATACATTTTATATATATTATTTTATTTTTTTGATGATTTGTTTTATTTATTATCGGTAATGTCGATACCCAATGTTTTATCCAGGTCGGCTTTGGATTCCAAATAGCTGTAGATGGCTTGTGTATAGG
Organism: Tannerella sp.; assembly: GCA_031278765.1. Lineage (GTDB taxonomy): Bacteria > Bacteroidota > Bacteroidia > Bacteroidales > Tannerellaceae > Tannerella. The sequence continues at coordinate 7,681 of JAITJX010000071.1, forward strand.
CAAGGCTTGCCTGCGTCAGTCCCAATTGTGCGGTATTGAGGTCGAGCAGGGTGCCCATTCCATTATCATACAATTTTTTGGAAATCTCGTAACCTTTTTGTGCCTGCGCTACCACGTCGCGGGTGGAAATGACCTGTCCCGCGTAATTGGCCATGTTGTTGATACTGTTATTTACAGCCAGTTTCAGGTTGCGGACAATGTCAGCCCTTTGCCATTTCATCTGTTCAAGCGATACTTTCGTTTGTTTAATGTCGTTCGACTTCTTGAGACCGTCGAAGATGGGAATCGAAATACTTAAACCGATGGTAGAGTATGGATTCCATTTATAATCTCCGAACTTGAAATCGTTGTTCATTGACATATACATATAATTTCCCGTAATGGCAATGGTGGGCAGGTATTGCGATTTATACAGTTCCAGGGATTTCTGCAACTGTTCTTTCTGAATGTCGAACTTTTTCAGGTCGGAATTGTTCGTTAACGAAGTATCCAGCCGGAAAATATCATCATAAAGACCTTCTTCGTAGTCCAGCAAACTGCCTTCAATGGAAATCGACTGTTCCATATCGACGCCCATCAGGGCTTTCAGTGATAAAGTTGCCAGGTTGTAAGCGTTTTGCGCCTGAATTACATTCGGTTTGATATTTTTGGCATTTACATCCGCACGCACCAAATCAAATTCGGAAACGACGCCCTGTTCAAATTTCTGACTGATATTTTTATAATTGAGGATAGCGTTGTCGTAACTTTCCTGCAATACTTTGAGTGCATCCTTTGCAAGAAGCGCCCCGTAGAAAGCTTTCCTGATGGAATTGACCATGTTGATTTTGGACGATCGTGCGCTTTCGACAGCCATTTCTACGTCCAAGCTTGATATTTCAAGGCTTTTCCAGAGTGTAGGAACAACTACCGGCCAACTCAAAGTAAAACCACCCTGCCAGTTGTTGTCACGTCCTACGGTGATGCCCTCATTCTCCGATGATTCGACAGGCGGCGGCGTATTATTTTGGATATTTTCCGTCAAAGTACCTGGAACATATCCCGGCACAGTAGTTGCAAGCGTCTGTTCGGAGCCTTTGATCAAGGGTTCAAGTACCGGAGTCAGCATTGCGTCCATATCGAATGCTCCGTCCATGTACATGACCTGTTTTTTTAGCGTACGGGTGTATTGACCCACCGCTTCGATTTGTGGGAAGAGCGCCGCCTGGCCTGACCTCCTGGCGTATTTCTTCTTTTGAACTTCCAGATCGGCTACATTCACCGTTGGATTTTCGCTCAGGGCTATTTGAATGGCTTTTTCCAGATTCAGTTCCAGCACAGCCTTCTCATCCTGAGATTTTGCCGGAAAAATGGCGCTGAATATCAGAATTGCCATGCCCGTCTTTTTGATTAAACCTAAATTCATCATCTAAATACCTGTTTTTTTTAAATCATTTAATTATACCTAAATACTTATTTAATTATACCCAATATACCTGTTTAATAACTGCTTCTCATATATTTGCTACAATTTTGTCAATTCTCTCGTTGCCTGAAGATGTTGATATTCCGCGAATGAAGTTCAGGATGATGGCGCTGATAAATTCTTTAGTCGAATATTTATCTGTCGGAATGTATTCATCCTCAAGCAATGCTTTGAACTGTGCGCGTACCAGCCATAAAAGAACTTCAAAATTGGTATCTTTCCGTATCAAGCCTTGCTCAATACCCTTTTGCACCAAAGGAATAAAGGCATAATATCCGATTTTCTGCCGACATTCGATTTTCTTGTAGATGTGCGCATAATATTTCTTCAAATCATGCAATACTGAGGGGTTCACTTCCTGAGCCGTGTGAAGGTGTTTGAAATAAATGAGCATCAAGGCGTCGATGACATTTTCCGAATTGTTCGCAATAGCCTCGATTTCCCGATCGGCATTCGACATGTGGAAATCGATACATTTTTCCAGCAGTTCATCCTTATCATGAAAGACTTCGTATAACGTCCGTTTGGATATGCCCAACTTACTGGCAATGTCGGACATTGCTACACTTTTTATGCCATTCCGGCTGAAGAGAGCGCTTGCATTCTGAATTATTCTGTCTTTTAATTCCATATACTGTTATAACGAAACGAAATCGGATAATATTTTAAAATCGGGTGCAAAGATAGGAAAAAACTTTTAAAACAAAAAAAGTTTTTTGAGTATTTTTTTATTTTTAACATGAGTTTGGGATAAAAAATAGCCGTTTATGGCTTATATATTAATAGAACACGATGTAAAAATGACCGATTTTCTCCCTCAGGACATACACTGTGAATGTCCTGCGGACAATTGAAAGGAGGTATGATTCATTTTTCTATTGATATGTATCTCCTGCGGAGAATGCATACGTTGATTTTTATTTATCCGGAAAGCGTTTTCCTTATCCCGAACTCAGATTTTTAACTTAATTGAGAAAAGATTTTTTATTTTTTTTTATGTTTTTATCCTGATTTTTGAAGTAAGCCTTCCCAAAGTTGGATATTAGAAATATATTTTATTATTTTGCAGAAAAATAATAAACAAATTATGATAATTATTAAACGATTTATTTTCATTTTGTCTGTCTGCTTCATTATTTTGCCGGAACTTTCCGGACAGGAAGCGGTACGCATCGGCATCGATGGTCTGTCGCATGATCATATTCATGGCTTGCTGCGCAACATATCCCTGCGACAGGATATTCAATTAGTCGGTATCGCCGAAAATGACCAAAATCTGGCGGATCGCCTGATCAAACAGTATGGTCTCGATCGAAACATTGTTTACAGCGACCTTTCCGAAATGATTGAAAAGACGCATCCACAGGGAGTTGTAGCTTTCGGTTCAATTTACGGACACCTGCATACGGTGGAAGTCTGTGCGCCGAAAGGTATTCATGTGATGGTAGAAAAGCCGTTAGCCGTCAATTCAAAACATGCCAAACGCATGTATGAACTGGCAACAAAAAACCATATTCAACTGCTGACCAACTATGAAACATCATGGTATCCTGCACATTTCCGTGCTTTTGATCTTGCTACGGCAGAAGATTCCATCGGTCGTATGAATAAGATATTGGTAAACGACGGACACAAAGGTCCTGTTGAAATCGGTTGCAGCAAAGAGTTTCTTGCATGGCTTACCGACCCTGTGCTAAATGGCGGTGGCGCTGTTACAGACTTCGGCTGCTATGGGGCCAACCTGACGACATGGCTGATGCAGAACACACGTCCACTCACCGTAACGGCTGTTTTGCAAACCGTCAAGCCGGACGTTTATCCCCAAGTCGATGACCAGGCAACAATTGTTCTTGCTTACCCACATGTACAAGCAATTTTGCAAGGTTCCTGGAACTGGCCTTTAGACAGGAAAGACATGGAAATCTATGGTCGGGAAGGGTACATCAAAGTATCTAATGCCAATGATGTGGAACTCCGCCGCAATCGGAATGCGCCTTTGGAAAAATTCAGGATTGTCGAATTTCCATTCGATGCCAAAGACCCTTTCAATTACTTTGCAAAAGTTATTAGCGGCGATATAAAAGTAAATGCCACCGACCTGGCCTCTATGGAAAACAATATGATAGTGGTTGAAATTCTCGACGCCGCCAAAAGAAGCGCTAAAGAAGGAAAAACTATCCACCTAAAATAGATTGCAAAGATTTACATCCCCATAAGAATAGAAAGCGGAAGAATTTATCTTTTTTGCAAAAAAATTAAACAATACTTTGTACAGACCTGAAAAAATACCGTATCTTTACGGCAAAATTTATTAATACTTAACAAATCTATGAATAAAATGAAACTTATGCTCAAAACAATGTTTATTGTGCTATGCTTGCTTATGGTTGCCGCTGCAAATGCACAGGAGCGCTCCGAAGAAACTGTTTATCTAAAAAACGGCAGTGTTATCAAAGGTACGATAATTGAAGAGAAGGACGATCAGCTAAAGATCGAAACGCCAAACGGAAGCGTCTTCACAATAGGCTCTTATGACGTTGAAAAAATAGTCAGAAACAGCGGAAACGCAAGAAATTACGGTTCTCAGATTCCAACACAGAGAACGCAAAGATCTCAAAGAACACAAATGACGCCGCAACAAGAATCGGAAAGAGAAACTTATACGCAACGTCCGCGACGCCGTACCCTCAATGGCAACAACAGCAAAAGGTATGAAATATACGATGCCGACGCTGATTACGGTTATTACGGAGCGCCCTCTATCCATCGCAGCCTGTACAAAGGATTTATTGACTTTGGATACTCCTCCGGAACAGGAGGCAACAAGGCCGGAAATAACGATGAATATGAAATCGGAAGATTTGAATTTTCAACATCCCACGGTATCGTTTTTAACAGAAACTACAACTACATATCGGCGGCATTCCTGGGCTTCGGCATCGGAGGACAGATATATTCCGAAGAAGATGCCCTGCTCTATCTTTTTCCGTTTTTCATACACACAAAAATCCATTTCATCGACTCCAGGGTGACTCCGTTCCTGGATTTCAAACTGGGATATTCATGGGGAACCATAAACAGCTGGGACGAAATGTTCGAATCGGATTCGGGCATCTCAATAGGCGGACTGTACGTTGCTCCGGCTGTGGGCGTGAGATTTGCAACGGGAAACAAGTCGGGAATCAGCCTGAGTTTAGGCTATACACTCCAGAAAATAAACAGCATATCTTTTTCATCCGACGGTTATAAAGTCTCTGCAAACGACATCAATATCAGTATGCCGGCAATCTCTATGAAACTCGGTTTCGACTTTTAAGGTAAGTTTTCCGTCATTTTTTTTAAATATAATTGTATCTTTGTCGCCATATATTGAATTAATAAAATTATGGCGACAATTGTTATAATGCCCAAACAGGGACAGTCGGTTGAAAGTTGCATACTGACGGAATTTAAAAAGAAAAAAGGCGATACGGTTCAAGCAGGCGATGTGCTGTTTTCTTACGAAACAGACAAGGCTTCATTCGAAGAAACGGCGCAAGTATCGGGAACGGTTTTGGATGTTTTTTTCTCCGATGGAGACGAAATACCGGTACTGACAAACGTAATGATTATAGGCAATCCGGGAGAATCAACTGCGGAGTTCGCTCCTGGCGGGAGTTCCCAAAATCTCCAGCAAAAGGAATTGCCGGATGCAAAGCCGGAAACAATTTTGCCCCAGACAACGCCGCAAATCGCTGCCAGCGAACAAAAATCTTCTCAAAAGAAAACAGCCGGAGAAAGTTTTGTCTCACCGCGCGCAAGAGCTTTGGCCGACAAACATGCCATTCAAGCGGAGCAACTTTTGGGAACAGGTCCTGGCGGACGTGTCATTGAGAGAGATCTGATCAATGTAATTGAAAACGCTCCGAAATCAACCCCCCTGGCAAAAGTTATCCTTAAAGAAACGAAAGCGCCGATGCCACACTCAGGCAGCGGACTTGCAGGCATGGCGCGTGCAAAAGACATTAATACGGGAAATCCCGTATATGCGTCTGACAGCGAGGTTAAACCGCTTAGCAATATGCGTAAGCTGATAGCAAAAGCAATGCACGCTTCACTGCAAAATTCAGCGCAATTGACGCACCATCTCGGCGCAGACGCCCGTAATATCATGGCTTTACGCAAAACGGTCAAAAAAGCCGTCAAAGAAGGCTATTCTGTCGATATATCAATCAACGACCTGGTTTGTTTCGCCGTAATTAAGGCTTTGAAACAATTCCCGCAAGCGAATGCGCATTTCCTGGGCGACAGCGTCAGACTGTTCAAAAAAGTACACCTCGGACTTGCCGTCGATACCGAACGCGGACTGATGGTGCCTTGCGTGAAAAATGCCGACGACCTGACGATTCAAGGACTTGCAAACCAACTCAAGGAAGTTGCAAATCTGTGCAAAACCGGAAATATCTCCCCCGATTTGCTTTCGCCCGAGGCGGCTTCGTTCACGGTTTCAAATCTTGGTAATTATGGCGTAGAAATCTTTACGCCGGTAATCAATCTCCCACAAACTGCAATTCTCGGCGTAAATACCATTATACCGCGCCCAAAAGATTTGGGTGATGGCGTTTACGGCTTCGTTCCCTGCATGGGATTAAGCTTGACCTACGACCACCGCGCCCTCGACGGCGGCGAAGCAACCCGTTTCCTGAAACAGATTGCGAGAGAAATTGAAGGCTTGGAAATAAGGCTGTAAAAACATTATTTAAGGGGGTTCCGTTGATTAGTGATCAGTGGATTAACTGTTGCCGGCGAGCCGCACTGTGAAGCAATCCGGAAAAACGCAGGATTCCGGATTGCTTCCTGCTTCATCCTTTTAAAACTTTTTTCCTTGGGACAAAAACTTTTTCTCTCGGGAAATATACAAATGGAAATAACCTGGGGAAAACTTCTGCGTCTTGTTTAATGGTTAATCTGTATTTAAATTATTGGACTATTTATATTGAACTCAGGTTAAGAGATTTTTTTATCTTTTTCGCATTTTATTCTCTCGACGACATTTTCTGCCAGACGCATAAAAGCAAATCCGGTTATGGAATCGGGATTTAATGCGACAGGCATTCCGGAATCGCCGCTTTCACAGATACTTTGTATGACTGGAATTTGTCCCAGCAAAGGAATCCCCAATTCTTCCGAAAGTTTTCTGCATCCCTCTTTCCCGAATATGTAATACTTGTTTTCGGGCAGTTCGGCAGGAGTAAACCATGCCATGTTTTCAACAAGTCCGAGGACGGGGACATTGACCTTCTCGCCCGTAAACATACTAATGCCTTTTCGGGCATCGGCAAGCGCCACTTGTTGCGGCGTACTTACAACCACTGCACCTGTGAGGACAAGCGTCTGAACAAGCGTAAGGTGTATATCGCTCGTTCCTGGCGGTAAATCTATCAGAAAAAAATCAAGCGCCCCCCATGCGGCATCGGCAATAAGTTGTTTCAGCGCATTGCTTGCCATCGCTCCACGCCATAAAACAGCATCTTCCTTATTTACAAAAAAACCTATGGACAGAAGTTTTACGCCATATTTCTCGACAGGAACAATCAAGTCTTTTCCGTTTATTTTTTCGGAACAGGGGCGCGTATCTTCCACATCAAACATTTTCGGTTGAGAAGGGCCGAAAATATCGGCGTCGAGCAGTCCCACTTTGTATCCCCTTCCGGCAAGCGACACGGCAAGGTTTGCCGCAACAGTGCTTTTCCCCACGCCGCCCTTGCCGGAAGCGACGGCAATAATATTTTTTACATCGAGAAGGAATTTTTCCGGTTTCGGTCTTGCCACATGAATGGTTTTGACCGAAATATCGGTTTCCGTTTCGGACGAAATATACGTTTTTATCGCTGCCTCTGCTGCTTTTACAACCGATTTGATAAAGGGGTCGTTTAGTCTTTCGAAAACGAGTGAAAAAGAAACCCTGTTTCCGTCAATTCTAATGTTGTCTTCTAGCATTCCGGCTTCCACAAGACTCTTTCCACTTCCGGGATAACGTACTTTTCCCAATGCCTCGATGATTAATTTCGGATATAATGTCATAGTATTTGCTTTATAATTTAAAACGATTTACACATAAAAGCGGTTATAGCTCCTGTAAGTATCCGGTTCGATTTCAACATCCGGCTCGACAAGTTTTTTGCGTTGCGAGGATATGAATTGTATGTATTTGATATTTAATCCGCGGTCTATCCATTGCCGTTCGTAACAAGTTTTGATTCCGAGAATTTTATCACTAATGCCTTTGCTGTACAGGTTTTCGGTGCATACATTTATTTTAAAATCATTGACCTTAATCAGTTCTTTCGTGTAAGAAAACATAAAATTACTGTCGGTTTTCAGATGTATAATTCCATTTTTTGCAAGAATTTGATTATACAGATTCAAAAAACGGGTTCCCGTTAGCCTTTTGTTTACTTTCTTCATTTGCGGGTCGGGAAAAGTGATCCAGATTTCCGAAACTTCACCTTTGCCGAAAAAATCGGTAATCAGTCCGATATCCGTTCTTAAAAAGGCAACATTTTTCATTTCTTTTTCTGTCGCTTCCTTTGCCCCCGTCCACATTCGCGCGCCTTTTATGTCAATTCCGATGAAATTCCTGTCGGGGAAAAGCCTGCCAAGTCCAACGGTGTATTCTCCTTTGCCACAACCAAGTTCGAGGACTATCGGTTGATGATTACCAAAACAGGCTTCGTTCCATGATCCTTTTAACGGAAAGCCTCCGGCATCTCGAAGTTTTGCATACGGATACTGAAACACATTTGAGAATGTTGTCATATCATTGAATTTTTGCAGCTTTTTTTTACCCATAAATTAAAAATGTTTCTGCAAAATTAAATAAAAAACAATAATTCACTATCTTTGCACGAACAAAATTGAAGTCAATAATTTAAAACAAAAGTAAAATGAGAGGTTTTAACATGGTAAAAACAGATGTCCTGATTATAGGAGGAGGTCCTTCGGGATTGGCGACGGCTATCCGTCTTGCAGATTTATTTAAGGAAAAGGGTATGCAAAAACAAATTTTGCTTGTGGATAAAGGCAACCTGATAGGCAGTCATATTTTGTCCGGAGCGATAATTAAACAACAAGTTTTTAAACATTTGCTCTCTGATGCGGATTTCGACGAGATCCCTTTCGATTCCAAAGTATCGTCCGACGCCATGTATATGTTGAGTGCAAAACAGAGTTTCAAGATGCCATTCCATCCGCCATACATGCATAATGGAGGGAATTATATGGCTTCGCTCGGTGAAATTTGCAGATATCTTGCCCAAAAAGCGACGGAGCGTGGAGTAGAAATTTATTCGGGTTTTGCCATGAGCGAAATTCTTTATGACGGAAGCGGCAATGTAAAAGGAGCAAAATGTATTGATACAGGGTTGGATCATCATGGGAATAAACAGGAAAACTACATGGAAGGAACATCTGTTGAAGCGAAGATTACCATATTTGCAGAAGGAACTCGCGGCAGTTTGACGAAAAAACTTATTGCAGAAAAAAAAATGCATGCAGGCAAAAATCCGCAAGTCTATTCACTTGGCGTGAAGGAACTTTGGTCTGTAGCAGAGGGAACGATCAAAGCGGGCGAAACATATCATACAATGGGTTATCCCGCAATGAATGAAGGCATTTTCGGTGGTGGTTTTATATACGGCCTGAAAGATAATAAAGTATCTATCGGGCTGGTGTTAGGTCTGGAATTTTCCGACCCGACTTGTGATGTGTTTAAGGCATTTCAGATTTGGAAAACGCACCCCTTTGTTTCAAAGTTTGTAGAAAAAGGAAGGTTGCTTGAATATGGCGCCAAAACATTGCCCGAAGGTGGATTTTATTCATTGACAAAATACTATACGGACGGAGCAATGATCGTAGGCGACAGCGCGGGTTTCCTTGCGATGCCGGCGCTTAAAGGCATTCATCTTGGCATGTATTCGGGTATGATGGCTGCACAAGCGGCTGTGGATGCGTTTGAGAAAAATGATTTTTCGGAAAATACTTTGAAAAATTACTCAAAATATGTGAACGAAAGTCCGATATATAAAGAAATGTATCCGGTTCGCAATTTCCGTGCAGGTTTCCGTAAAGGAACTTTTGGAGGAATATTCAACTTCAGTACTCAAATCATTACAGGAGGAGCCGGTTTCTTGGGAAAACTCAAAACGCACATCGATAGCAGCGAAACAAAAACGCTTGTCGCCGCCCCGAAACCGTTATTCAAAGACAAAACCGCAAAATTCGAGTTAGACAAACCGTATCTTCTCAGCAAAGTTGATGACGTTTTCTATTCAGGCACGCAGCACGACGAGGAGCAAGTAATCCATTTACAGGTAAATAATCCGGTAAGTTATGCCGAAATCAACATTGGGAAATTCGGTGCGCCATGTCAGTATTATTGTCCAGCCGAGGTCTATGAACTGCATACCGATAAAAACACCGGCCATCAGGAATTGCGCATACACGGCGAAAATTGCGTACACTGCAAAACCTGCGATATCAAAGAACCTGCCGATGGCATCACATGGAACGTGCCCAACGGCGGCAATGGACCGGATTATAAATATATGTAGGCATCTGTTAATCAGTTCGATGCGAAGTTTAATCTATTCCGGCGACATAACGACTTCAAGTTCGTTGCCTTGATCAAGAAACTGCTTCGTAAAATTCCGAATATCAGCAACTGTTATGGCTTGCAACGTCGGATCGTAATCGGTATGTGAATCAAAATTACGGAAATAATACGTATCCAGCAGATTTAACCAATATGAGTTATCCTGCATCGCTTCGGCACGGCTTTTGATAAGATTATCACGACTTTTTGTCAGATTTTCTTCTACAGGTCCTTCCTTTGCAATACGCAGCAATTCTGTTTTTACGATATTTAGAATCTTGTCTTTCTTTTCGGGGGCAATGTCGAAAACGATCTGAATCGAAGTATTCCCTTTCGGGAAAGAATAGAGGGCTACTTCTGACATTACTCCATAAGAAGCGCTTTCTTCTTCGCGAACTTTTGTGTTATAAACTTGTTCGAGTATCTTTTTAAGGAGCTGACTGATAATAGCATTTTTCAAATTATAAGGCATTTTACCTGAATAGATAAGTGCTACCGACGTTTTGGGAGTTTCCATTTTTCGAGTGAAATGACATGTAATCTTTCCTTCCCGGAAGGGCGTAATCATATTTTCGTCCGCTTCTTCCTTCCGGTTTAGCGAGGGCAAAGTTGCAAGGTATTGTTCCAAATAAGGGCGAATCGTGTCTTTGTCGATATTACCTGCGAAAGTAAAGATAAAATCGGAAGCATCGCTGTATCTTTCTTTGTACATATCTATCATGCGGTGATAATCGATCTTGTCAAAATCAGCAGATTTGAGGCGACTGTTTCGAGGATTATTGTTGTATAGAGCCGATGCAATAGAATCGCTGAACACGATCTGAGGATTAAGCGCAAAGTTAACCAACTGTGATTTTGCACGCTCTTCAAACGAAGAATATGCTTCATCATCGACACGCATTCCTGTGAATGCCAAATAGATAAGTTCAAAAAATGTTTTCAGGTCCGAAGGCGTAACCATGCCGTTTAGCTTTTCGCTTTCTTCTCCCAATACCATCGTTAAAGACAATTGTTTGCCTGCCAGTGCTTTGCTTAAATTGGAAGCATTCAAATTCCCCAAGCCTCCCAATCTTATCGCTGGATTAACCATTTTCAGATTCCATGTGTCTTTTTTCTCTTTGAAAAGAGACATTCCTCCCGGACTTGTAGCCGTCACAATTATTTCATCTTTCTTGTAATCGGTCTTTTTAACCACTACACGCACACCGTTGCTCAATGTAAACAGTGTAGCACCGAATTTTGGGTCTTCTTTTTCTTCAACAATTGTGCCGGGTTTCGGCAATTCGTTTATAAGTTCCCTGTTAATAATTTCATCTGTATCAGCGGTTACGTTTTGTTCGGTTGCTTTGTAATACATTGCCAGCAATTCATTTTCGGAAGGATATTTGATTTCAGGCAGGTCAGGGCCTGCCAGACAAATTGCCACGTTTTTCTCTCTGCTGTCGGAACTGAAAAGATTTTTAATGTAGTTATTGATTCCCTGAATAGGGAAATCAGGCGCTAATTGCCTGATTATTTCATACTCTATTTCAATGCCCGGAATATATTCTCCGGCAGTAAAATGTCTGATATATTCGTTGGCATAAGAATTGTTTTGCTGCTTTTCACGCTCATTGTATAACGATTCGTAATTTTTTATAATATTTGTTCTTGCACGCTCGTATTCCGCGTCCGTAATACCGAATCTCTTAATTTTCTCCGTTTCAAGCACCAATGCGTTCATTCCACGTTCCAGCTCTTCAGGTTTAACATTTGCGATTGAAGACCATGCTCCTTTTGTTTTCGCTACAAGATAATCTTCGTCGGCAGCGTAAGCCTCTATAAAGGGGGGATTCGATTTTTGCAAGATGTCCGAAAAACGCTCGCTCATTACTTGATAAATGACCAAACGTATATAATTTGTCAGGAAATCAGCTATTGTTCCGCGTAATATTGTCGGCAAAATGTCGTGTTTGTATAAAATGGTAAGTTCCACATTTGTCATTTCCTTGTCTTTGGCTATTGATATTAAAGGCCTTAAATTGTCCGAGACAGGAGTTTCAACATTGGGACTCTCATTGCCCGGTTTCGGAATGTCGGCATACATGGCTTTGATTTTTGCTTCAATTTTATCGACGTCAATATCGCCTACGATAATTACAGCCTGCAAGTCGGGACGATACCATTTATTGTAATAGTCGCGTAATTCTTTCCCTTTAAAATTGTTTATTACATCAATCGAACCGATCGGCAAACGATTTCCGTACCTGCAATTCGGAAACATTTTCGGCAGTTGTTGCTCCCACAAACGCGCTTGAGCAGAATTGCGGGTGCGCCATTCTTCACGAATCACGCCGCGTTCCTTTTCAATAGATTCGTCCGTGAGTGATAGAAAACAAGACCAGTCATGCAAAATCAAGAGACAGGAATCAACAATCCCTTCTCTGATAACAGGCACATTCATAAGCATATATACCGTCTGATCAAATCCGGTGTAAGCGTTTAGATTTTCACCCATCCTCATACCGATACTTTCCGTATAATCCTGAATACCTGTTTTTGAGGGGAAATTTTTTGAACCGTTAAAGGCCATATGTTCAAGAAAATGCGCCAAACCACGTTGATTATCTTCTTCCTGCATTGAACCAACGTTGTGAACGATATAAAATTCGGCGCGCTCTTTCGGCAACTCGTTGTGACGGATATAGTAAGTCATTCCATTATCTAATTTGCCGTAGCGAACTTTCGGATCAATAATCAGCCTTTCGATTTTCGGGACACTCTCGCCTTCATCAGGTTTTTTATCCGTATTTTGTCCGTAAACAACAACAAACGAACACATTAAGCAGATGGAAATCAATAATTTTTTCTTCATATTTTTTCTGTTTTTATTATTAGTTTTACATTTTAACAATGGACAAAGATATAAAATATTTTTTGTTTTTTGCGCTGTAAGAAATTTTTTCATATTTTTGTAATTTATTAATTATATTATAATTGAATGATATTATGAAAAAGTTTATTTTACTTGCAGAATTGCTTTTCTGTTTTTTAGCAGTTTACACCCGAAAACCCGTATATGCCGCTATTGCTCAAACCAAATATATTGTATAATACATGATTGATTAACATAATGGTTACACGAAGATACATTTTTTTCATTCTCCTTTTTCTCTGTTTTGGAACAAGTACGTTTGCACAGAAGAAACAAAAAATCTGTATAGACTATATTGGCCGGTTTCATACACTTGCACAAAAACACCAAAACATATATAAAATTCCGGCCAGCATCACGCTTGCGCAGGGATTACTCGAATCCGGCGCCGGTTTGAGCAATCTGGCCGTCAATTCCAATAATCATTTCGGTATCAAATGCCATTCCAACTGGAAAGGAGAACGTGTTTATCTGCGCGACAACAATCCGGACGATTGTTACCGTAAATACAAAAAAGTGGAAGATTCTTTTGAAGACCATTCCGAATTTCTTAAACAATCGCGTTATTCCATTTTATTTACCAAGGAAATAACAGATTACAAATCATGGGCAAGAGGCTTACAAGAATGCAAATATGCGACAGACAAGGCATACGCCAACAAATTGATCAAAATCATTGAAGATTATCAACTGTATCAATACGACTCCGGTAAAAGATCCGAAAAAAGCAAATCCAGAGAAAAACCGAACAGCCCTAAACGCATGAGACAGCCTTATCTCAAAGATGATTTGCTTTATGTCAGAGCGGAAGAAAACGACAAATTTGACAAAATAGCCAGCGATATGGGATTTAAAGTCAAAGACTTGCTGAAATACAACGAAGTGCCTGAAAATTTTCCGCTCAGCAAAGGTGATATCGTATATTTGCAAAAAAAGAAAAAGAAAGCCGGCAAGGCTTATTTGCCGCATACCGTGAAAATCGGCGAATCAATGCACAGTATTTCGCAACGATATGGAATACAGGTGAAAAAACTGTATAAAATCAACAGAAAAAATGCCGAATATGTCCCGATGGAAGGAGATGTTTTGAGGTTACGTTAATTTTTACCGTGAACAAAATATTCATTCATATTCATAAAATGTCTTATATTTGCATCTTCAAAACAATAAAATATAAAAAAAGAAACATTTATGGCAAAAATTAATTATTCGGGAATATTAAAATCCTCATGGGAAAAACTTTTAAAGCAATTTTGGCTGCTTGTCGGTTTGGGTATCGGTTTCACAATAGTTTATTCTCTGCTTTGCATTTTTTCAATGCCGAAACAGGGCGAAGCGCTCAAAATTAGTGGCATTGTAACAGGCTTGTTGAGTTATATTCTGCTATTTATCTTCACGATGGGGTACATGAAAAACTGTTTTCAAACCATAGATGACGAAGAGCCTCAATTTTCGGCTTACGGACAGGTTTCGACAAAAATTATAACTTTTCTTGCAGCGTCCGTTATTTATTCGATCATCGTAACAATCGGTCTGATTTTATTTATATTGCCCGGCATTTATCTGACAATCAGACTGCATTATTATATGGCAGCAATAGTAGATGAAGATGCGGGTATCATTAATTCCTTAAAAAGAAGCTGGCAAATCACGAAAGGTCAGGTATTGCCTGTTTTTATTATTCTTCTGATCATTACGGCATTGAGTTTCATCGGAATACTGGCGTTGATAGCAGGTATTTTTATCGCAATACCGCTTACGGCATTGATTGACTGCACGACTTTCCGCCGCCTGACAGCTCCTTCATCCGAGTGAAATTTTACTGATATAAAAATTTATAAATATGAAATTAAAAGACAATTACAAATGGTCTCTTCTCGTTCCCACAAGTATGGGAATACGCCTTACACCTGCGGCTCAGGGACAACCGATTCATTCGAGCGATATTTTTCAAATGCAGGCAACAAGCGCCGAAACAAATGTGGCAAGCATTGCTTCATATCTCGGTTTGCCGGTCAAAGTGCTGACTGCCTTTGTGAAAGGAAGTCCGATAGCACAGTTGATCAAAGATAATCTTCGCAGTCGAAACATGGCTTATGAAGGAAAGGAAACAGAACAGGGTGGACCGTGGGGATTTCGCCATCAGATAAATATTGCCGACAGCGGTTTCGGTTCGAGAGGGCCGCGCGTCTGGAATGACCGTAGCGGCGAAGTGGGACGCACATTGAACGTAAAAGATTTTAATCTTGACCGTATCTTTGGAAACGAAGGCGTCAAAATACTCCATCTTTCGGGACTCATAGGAGCGCTTTCGGAAGAAACAAGCCATTTTTGCCTCGAACTTGCCCGCAGGGCAAAAACTTGCGATACAAAAATATCTTTCGATCTCAATTATCGTGCTACTTTCTGGAAAGGACGCGAAAAGGAACTGCATAAAATATTTACCGAAATAGCCTCAATATCGGACATTTTGGTTGGTAATGAAGAAGACTTTCAACTTTGTCTCGGCATTGAAGGACCCGAAACAGGAGGCAGAGACATTGCAGCAAAGACGGAAAATTTCAAGGGCATGATTACCAACGTAAAAAAATCATTCCCCAATACATCTGTTTTCGCAACAACGTTGCGTGAAGTTGTAAGCGCAAATGAACACCTTTGGGGTGCTATCATGCTTGAAAGCGAAACGTGGAATGTGATAGAACCCCGTCCGATATGTGTGCTTGACCGCATAGGCGGAGGAGACGGTTTTGTCGGCGGATTGCTTTACGGAATCCTGAAAGCATGGGAACCGGAAAAATGGATACAGTTCGGTTGGGCAACCGGCGCTCTGGCTACAACATTCCTCACCGATTATGCACAACCTGCCGACGAAGAGCAAGTTTGGAACATCTGGAAAGGAAATGCCCGGGTACAACGATAAATTTTACCGTCGTTTATTGAAAACATGTGGACGTATGGGTGACGACCTCAGCAGATTGTGCAACTCTGTCTTTGCGGGGGGGGGGGGGGCGCGGGGGGGGCGGGGGGGGGGGG
>JAITJX010000082.1 GCA_031278765.1 Tannerella sp.
GGAACAAGACATTCAATAAATGTGCTGTCCCATAGAAAATCAGAATTATCCGTATATTCAAACAAAGAATCAATAGCCTTATTCTTGCGAAGTTGAACAAGCATATCCGTTACTCGGAAAAATTCCTGATGCAGAAAAGATTTTCTCTGTTCCGTATCAAGATACTGCAATTTCAAGGATAAACGTTCATTTAATGTGGCCAAATCGTATTGAATACATTCATTTATCCGGCTTTGAACTTCCTTAATAATGGCTTCCATCCTATTTTTAGAAACTAAAATTCCGGCTGCAAATGTACGGATTTTTTCCTTTGTTGTTCGACAAGGCAGTATGCACATAGTATGTACATGAAAAACGAGAGAGGCTTACTTTTTATCGTAAGCCTCTCTGTTTCAGGTAGCGAGAGGGGGGTATGATCCCCCGACCTCATGATTATGAATCATGCGCTCTAACCAGCTGAGCTATCTCGCCATTGCCGTAAAAAGCGGTGCAAAGGTAAAAAATATTTATGAATAATGGATGATGAACGATGATTTTTTTTAATAAATCGTCGAATTGTTTTTAACATTCATCTTTTCAATATTTTAATAAATTTACTCAGAAACTTGTCTGCATCATCTTTTGATAAACAAAGTGGCGGAAGTAACCGGATGGTATTTACACCGGCAATTCCGGTGAAGATTTTTTCTTCAAACAACAGTTTGTTACGGATTTCTTTGATGGAATCGTGAAATTCGACGCCAATCATCAATCCGCGCCCGCGCACTTCTTTTATACTGTTTGCAGAAAGACTATTTATTTCATTCATGAGATATTTCCCAATATTTTTTGCATTTTCGACAAGATTTTCCTTTTTCATAATTTCGAGCACCGAAATTGCAGCGGCACAAGCCAGATGATTGCCTCCGAAAGTCGTACCCAGCATTCCGTAAACAGGTGTAAACAAGGGGTTTATTAACATTCCGCTCATGGGGAAACCATTGGCGATTCCTTTTGCGATGGTAATTATATCGGGTTTAATATCAGCATATTGATGCGCAAAAAATTTGCCGCTACGACCATAACCGGATTGTATTTCATCAAGAATCAAGACTGTTTTGTATTTTGTACAAAGTAATCGCAAATCTTTAAAAAAATTATTGTCAGGCAGTTGTATGCCGCCAATTCCTTGTATTCCCTCAATTATCACGGACGAAACATCGTCTTTTTTCAATTCTTCTTCGACAGAGGCAGAATCGTTTAACTGCAAGTAAGTTACCGGTAATGATTCATTAACCGGCGCAATGATTTTCGGATTGTCCGTAACGCGTACCGCAGCCGAAGTGCGACCGTGAAACGAATGTTTAAAAGAAACGATGCGTTTCTTACCGTTGTGAAACGAAGCAAGTTTCAGCGCATTTTCATTTGCTTCCGCACCTGTGTTTACGAGAAAAAGCGAATAATCGTCATATCCGGAGGCTTTTCCGAGTTTGTCGGCAAATCGTTGTTGCAGACTGTTAATCACCGAGTTGGAATAAAAACCCAACTTTTGTATCTGTTCGGTAATAGCCTTTACATAGTCGGGGTGGCTGTGCCCGATAGAAATAACGGCATGACCACCGTAAAGGTCAAGATACTTGTTGCCTTCGCTGTCCCAAACATAACAGCCTTCTCCCTTAACTATCTCAATATCAAATAATGGATATACGTCAAATAAATTCATATATAAAAAAAATTAAGCCCTTAAGCCTGCCAAGAAGGAGGTTGGGGGCAAGGTTTTAAAATGCTGTTGATTTCAAATGCAAGCCTACCGTTTCTTCAAGATTGAACATGAGATTCATATTGTGAACAGCTTGCCCGCTCGCGCCTTTGAGTAAATTATCTATTATGGAGATAATCAACAATTTATTGCCATGCTTTTCGAGATGAAGCAAACATTTATTTGTGTTCACAACTTGTTTCAAATCAGGATTTTCATCAATGATGAAAGTAAAAGAATGGTCGTCATAATATTTTTCATACAACTTGCGTATCTCATCAAGTTCGATTTTACAGTCTAAATAAACAGTTGCAAAAATTCCTCTGCTAAAATCACCGCGCATGGGAATAAATGCAATGTCGGCATTATAACTGTTTTGCAATTGTACAAGACTTTGATAAATCTCTGCAAGATGTTGATGTTCAAAAGGTTTGTATATGGAGATGTTGTTGTTTCGCCAGCTGAAATGCGAGGTTTCAGATGGTTTAACGCCTGCACCGGTCGATCCCGTAATAGCATTTATATGGATTTCCTTATTGAGAATCAGATGTTTTGCTAATGGAAGCAATGCCAATTGAATACAAGTCGCAAAGCAACCGGGATTAGCTACAAATCTTGCTTTGCAAATCGCTCGGCGATTGAGTTCGGGAAGTCCGTAAATAAATTTGTTTTCGTTTGCCTTTATACGAAAATCCTGACTTAAATCAATGATCTTCAAATGTTCCGGTATAGCGTTTGTTTCGAGAAATTTGCGCGTATCACCGTGAGCGGTGCAAAAAAACAGAATATTTATTTCGTTTAGAGGAAGTTCGGACGTAAAATACATTTCCGTTTCGCCATAAAGTCCCGCATGTACGCATGTAATTTTGTTTCCTGCATTGCTCGAACTGTTTACGAAAACGAGTTCAACATCAGGGTGGTTAATTAACAGGCGAATCAATTCACCGGCGGTATAACCTGCGCCGCCAATAATTCCTGCTTTTATCATAGTTCGTCTTTATGCAGATTGTAATAAACCCTTAACGGCGTAGAAATCAATTTAATAAATCCTTTTGCTTCTTCCGAAGTCCAACCTTTTTGTGTTTCGCCATATTCGCCGAACTTGTTTTTTACGAGGTCATCATCCGATTCCACGCCTACAGTAGAAAAAGTAAGCGGGTGAAGTTCAAGGATTACCGTTCCATTCACATTACGCTGGCTTTCGACCAGCATCGCTTCGATGTCGCGCATTACAGGCTCAAGGTATTGACTTTCATGCAGAAACATGCCGTACCAGTTTGCAACTTGTTCCTTCCAATACTGCTGCCATTTCGACAATGTATATTTTTCAAGAAATTTATGTGCTCCGATGATGAGCATCGAAGCTGCCGCTTCAAAACCGACACGTCCTTTGATTCCGACAATTGTGTCCCCTATATGCATGTCGCGCCCGATTCCGTATGATGCACCGATAGCCTCAACAGATTTTATTGCTTCGATTTTATCATCATAAACCCTGTCGTTTACTGAATAAATTTCGCCCTTTTTGAAACCGATATGTAGCAATTCGCTTCCCTGTTTGGTAATCTGCTTGAGATATGCGCTTTCGGGAAGTCCCTGTACGGAATCAAGGATTTCGCCGCCACAAATGGATGTACCCCAAATCCCAACATTATAAGAATATTTTAGTTTGGTGAAATCGGCATTAAATCCATGATTATTAAGATAATCTATTTCAAATTGACGGGTCAGTGTCATATCGCGTGTCAGTGTGATAATTTCCATTTCGGGCGCCATAACGATAAACGTCATATCAAAACGCACCTGGTCGTTTCCGGCGCCGGTCGATCCATGTGCGATAGCCTGAGCGCCAATCTCTTTTGCATATCTTGCGACGGCAATTCCCTGAAAAATCCGTTCCGAAGAAACCGAAACCGGATAAGTTCCATTTCGCAAAATATTACCGAATATCATGTATTTCAGGCTTTTATCGTAATATTCTTTTGTAACGTCAAGCGTAACATACTTTATTGCGCCAAGTTTGTAAGCGTTTTCTTCGTTTATTCGCAGTTGTTCTTTGCTGAAGCCGCCTGTGTTTGCACATGCCGCATAGACTTCGTACCCTTTTTCTTTTGCTAAATACATAACGGTAAACGAAGTGTCAAGTCCACCGCTGAATGCTACTACTACTTTTTTCTTTTCCATGTTATATATAATGTGTTATGATTTGTCATAAAAATATTGCATGCTTACGGCTTATTTTTTCTTCTTTTTCGCCAAATCGGCATAAAATTTCTCCCATTCGAGACAACGAATATCGTTAGGATCAAAAAGCATTGCCGTACATATACAATATTTACGCCCTGTTCGTTCCAAAACATCATGATTGATACAACCATTACAACCACGCCAAAATGCCTCATCATCAGTCAAATCTGCAAATGTGACAGGGAAATATCCGAGTTCAGTATTCATATTCATGACGGCGCTACCGGAGGTCAGGCTGAACAGTTTTGCCTTAGGCCACCGCAGTCGCGCCAACTCGAAAGACGCATGTTTAATACGTTTCGCAAGCCCTCGTCTACGAAATTTATCTGCAACAATCAAACCCGAAGTTGCCACATATTGTTTGTTTCCCCACGATTCGATATAACTGAAACCGGCAAATTCGTCTCCGGCAATCGCAATAATAGCTTTTCCTTCTTTCATTTTTTGAGCAATATATTCATGGGTACGTTTCGCTATTCCCGTGCCACGAATTTGTGCCGCCGCTTCAATCGTTTTGAGAATTGTGTCGATATATTTCTCATGACTGTCGTCGGCAACCATCACATCTATTTCTTCTATGTTTATTTCCGTTTTTTCCTCCATTTTTTTCAACTTCGAGCCTATTTTATAAATCTCTCCAGAGCATTTAAAATCTGAGTTTTTGAATATCCCTCTCTTGGAATAACAAGAATCGTATCGTCTCCGGCAATCGTTCCGATTATTTCATCCGTATAATAATTGTCAATATCGGAAGCTATACCCATTGCATAGCCCGGACGTGTTTTTATAACTGCAAGATTCCCGGAAAATTCAACGATAGAACCACTATCAATAGCCGAATGTTGCTTTATCACCTTAGGTTTTACCATGTTGGGCAAGACATACAAATATCGGTTTTTTTCATCAAATGTCTTTACTATCCTGAGACTTTTGATGTCGCGGGATAGCGTTGCCCGTGAAATAGAAAATCCTTTATTTTCCAACGATTTATACAAGTCTTCATGAGAAGAAATTGCTTCCGTTCGTATTATTTTCTCTATTTCTTTAAGTCGTTCTCTTTTTTTCTTCATCTTTTTTTGCATAAATATTCAAAAACTCTACAAAATTATACCATTTTATTGAATAAAAATACATTTTGGCATTTTTTTTAATAAAATACATTTTTTTGAGTAAAACATTGTGAAATCAGAAGTCTGTTTTGCGACTTTATAAATTGAATTATAGAAGGAAAATACTATATTCTCCCTGTCATGAATCTCATGTTGAGAGTTAGGGCATAATAATACTTTCTTAATGACGACTTTTTATTTTCAATATCTGTTCGGAACTGTTTTTCGTATCCACTTTTTCTATAATATTCTCAATAATGCCGTTTTCGTCAATCAGAAAAGTTTGACGAAGCGTACCCATATACTTACGTCCGTACATTGACTTCTCAGCCCATACGCCAAAAAATTGTTGCAGGGTTGTATCGGTATCCGCTATTAATCGAAACGGAAGGTCATGCTTTTCGATAAAACCTTTGTGTGATTTTGCGCTGTCCTTGCTTACGCCGATTATCTCATAACCTGCTTTCTGCATATCGCCGTATCCATCCCGTAAACTGCATGCTTCTGCCGTACAACTGCCTGTATTATCTTTCGGATAGAAATACAATGCTATCTTGCGATCTTTATAATCGCTACGTTTCACCTCTTTTCCGTCTTGATCAATACCCAATAAATCAGGAACTTTATCTCCAATTTTCATATTTATTTATTATTTAATTAATATAACCGTTGATTATTAAAAACCTTTAATTACAATTCCAAATCTTCATTAAAAATTTCGTACCAGGGAAGACCCTGTACATTCAATTCTTGCATAAACTTATCAGGGTCAAATTCTTCCACATTCCAAACTCCTGGCTTTTTCCATTCGCCTTGCAGGAACAATTTCGCACCAATCATTGCCGGAACACCTGTCGTATAGCTGACACCCTGTGCGCCCGTTTCTTTGTAAGCCTGCTGATGAATACAGTTATTGTAAACGTAATAAGTCAGTTCCTTGCCGTCTTTCAAACCGCGAATACGACAACCGATCGACGTTTCGCCAGTATAATTTTCGCCAAGGGTTCCCGGATCGGGGAGCACAGCTTTCAAAAACTGAATCGGAACTATCTCGACACCCTTATAAAGAATCGGTTTAATACTTGTCATGCCAATATTTTGCATCACGCGGAGATGTGTCAAATACTCCTGACCAAAAGTCATCCAGAAACGTGCGCGCTTTAATGTTGGGAAGTTTTTTGTCAGGCTTTCCAATTCTTCGTGATACATCAAATATGATTCACGTTGTCCAATATTAGGATAGTTCAATGGTTTATGTACCGAAAGCGGTTCGGTTTCAATCCATTGTCCGTTCTCGAAATACTTTCCTTTTTGCGTTATCTCACGGATATTTATTTCGGGATTGAAGTTTGTAGCGAAGGCTTTATGGTGATCGCCTGCATTACAGTCCACAATATCAATATATTGTATTTCATCAAAATGGCGCTTTGCTGCGTAAGCCGTATAAACTCCGGTAACGCCGGGGTCGAATCCGCAACCGAGGATTGCCGTCAAACCGTTTTTTTCAAACCGGTCTTTGTATGCCCATTGCCAGCCATATTGATATTTTGCTTCGTCAAGCGGTTCGTAATTAGCTGTATCCAGATAACTTACGCCATATTCAAGACATGCGTCCATAATAGACAAATCTTGATATGGAAGTGCGAGATTTACAACAAGATCAGGCATATAAGAATGGAACAGATCCACCAATTCTTTCACATTGTCGGCATCAACTTTTGCCGTCTGTACTGTTATGTTCTCAATCTCTGATGCGATTTTGTCGCATTTGCTTTTTGTGCGGCTTGCAATCATGATATCCGTAAATATGTCGGCATTCATCGCCATTTTTTTCACTGCAACCATACTGACTCCACCTGCTCCGATCACTAAAACTCTGTTCATAATTATTTAAAAATTTTTTTTTAATGGACAAAAGTAGTAAAAAAACATTATAATCAACCGACATGGTGATTTTTTTATGTATCATGGCATATTGTCCGGATTTTTTTATATCTTTGTGCCATAAATAAAAAAAACAAATATGAAACGTTCGATTGCAGCTTTAATTACAGCATTATTCTCGTTGACAGTTTGCGCTGACAATGAGAAAGAGATAAAAATATTAATCAATACGGACTTAGGAAAAATAACAGTAAAACTCTATAACGAAACTCCGCAACATCGTGATAATTTCATTAAATTGGTGAACGAACGCAAATATAATGGCGTTTTGTTTCATCGTGTAATCAAGCAGTTCATGATTCAGGCTGGAGACGTAACTTCGGTTAATGCGCCGGCAGACAAGAAATTAGGCGCCGGAGATTTGGAATACACCATACCTGCCGAAATAGTTTATCCAAAATATTTTCATAAGGCAGGCCGGTTGGCAGCAGCTCGAATAGGCGATGATAAAAACGCGGAACGCGCCTCGTCGGCTTCGCAATTTTATATTGTTACAGGCAAACATTTTTCCGATTACGAATTGAATAAAATGGAAAAAGAAAACGGAAAGAAACTGACATCCGAAGAGCGAGAAGCTTATAAAATAGAAGGTGGCGCACCCCATCTTGACGGCGCTTACACGGTTTTCGGCGAAGTTGTAAAGGGTATGAATGTGGTGCGCAAAATAGAATTGTTGGAAACGGACAGTAACGACCGTCCAAGGAAAAACATTAAAATAAAAACAATGAAAATTCTAAAATGATAATTAATGTATGAAGTTTTTACTTACATCCATAATGCCTTTTTTCTTTATTTTTTGTTTTGTATCCAAAGCGCAGGACACGATATACAACGTTGCTCATGCAAAGAGCGGACATCTCACTTTCAACGATCTTCCAAACATTTCGGGAGATACTTTGCCCGTAATCATTCATTTGCGCGAAGTACTTGTTTATCCGCCTCTGAAATTCAAAAATAAAAAGGAAGAAATGGAATACAACAAACTTGTGCGTGACGTGAAAAAAACTTTGCCTTATGCCAAAATGGTCTATAAAACGCTGATTGAAACTTATGAATATATCCAGACTCTGCCGGATGAAAAAGCCCAAAACAAACATCTGAAACGCATGGAAAAAGAACTTTTTCAGGAGTACAAGCCGGAACTGAAAAAATTCACCCTGTCGCAAGGCAAACTGTTAATCAAATTGATTGACCGAGAGTGTAATCAGACAAGTTATGCCCTTGTAGGAGCGTTTCTCGGCAAGTTTCGCGCCGGTTTTTGGAATCTTTTTGCCGGATTATTCGGCGCAAATCTGAAAACAGAATACGAACCGCAAGGAAAAGATGCGCTGACGGAGCGAGTCGTACGTTTGGTAGAGCACAATCAAATATAAGTTTTATAAATTTTCGGAGAGATTTTCGCATATATTTCTTTGTCTGAACTGTCGTTTTTTTGTGATCAGTCAGTAAAAAATTTGATGATTCTATAGATTATATTTCCTGTTATACCCGCTACTATAATGGAAACCAGTACAACAACGATAATACTAACAAAAATGCTTTCAGTGAACAGATTCTCAATTGGAAAGGTAGGGTGCTTACCCATTACCCTCATGTGTACTGTTTTAATTTCATTCCACGACTGGTCGTGAAAGGCGTGCAATACCGCGGTTGCCAGACAGCATAATATGGATACAACCTCCCAGAATATTTTTCTTTTTTCATCCACATCAAGTTTGTTATAGACATACAAGACTGTTGCCGGAATAGCACAAAGCCCTGAAAGCATAAGCAAATACGTCCCACACTTATCACTTCCTGCCGGATAAATTATTTCCTGCAAAGCAAACAAATCCTTGTAATATTCATTCGGTAATATTACATAAGACAACAGTAATATCATTAGTGTGCCTACAAATAAAATCACCAACAGATCAATTGTTTTCATTTTCTTTGTTCTTATTTTGTTGTCGGTTGTGCGTCGGACTGGGAGAGTTGTTGCAGCTCCTGACGGTATCGTTCGATTCTGCCGGCATGGCCGAACAAGTGATCGCAACGGCGGCCAGAGCTACTGTTCCGCTGGCAGTCAGGAGGCCTGCAATGTCTGAAACGGAGGTGAAAAATCCGCTTAAATGGCCGGAAATGACGTCGGCCAACTGAATCAGAATAAAAATTAAAATTGTCATAGTCTTGATTATTAATATATTATTATTATTGTGTATAA
>JAITJX010000087.1 GCA_031278765.1 Tannerella sp.
GATCAGCATGTAAATGCTGATTGCAATAGTCTATAAGCGTTTGTACTCTGTTCTTCTTACTTGTACTAAGAATTTGCGTGCAATGATATGAAGTATTTTTTTAAAAAAAATATTTTGAAACATTTTTTTTGTTTTTTATTTTGAAGATAAAAAAAATGTTATTTAATCCGCAATTGGAAAAGAGAAAGATCAATCATGAAACATCTGATCTCATACACCTTTCTCAAAGAATTTTGAATTTCGGATTTTTGAATCTACTTTTGCGCCGTCAAGCAATAACGCTTGTTCCTTAACCGGAAATATATTAATGAAGAATAAGATTTTAACCCTATGTATTTTATCATGCCTGTTTGCGGGATTGCAGGCTCAGAACGACTGGACGGTTACCGGTCGCGTGCTGGACGATAATTCCGGCGAAGCCATGGCGGCGGTAAACGTATTGTTATATGCGCCCGATTCGACACTGATTACCGGCGTCTCGACGGATGGCGACGGCATATTTTCGCTCAGGACGAAACGCGCCGGCGACTGTTATATTTCCGTTACTTTCACAGGTTATTCGCCGCAACGCTTCGACCTGAGCCTGACCGAAAAGAACCGGAACGTTATTCATCCCGACATCCTGCTGCGGTCTTCGATTACGGATCTGTCGGAGGTCGAAATCGTTGGCCGCCGCCGGTCGGTAGTTTATAAACTCGACAAGAAAGTGATCGAGGCTTCGGGATACATCTCTGCTTCGGGAGGTACGGCCATTGATATTCTCGAACAGACGCCCTCGTTCAGGGTGGATGCAAACGGCGAACTGACCTTTCGCGGCAGTCCGGGATTCAAGGTATATATTGACGGCAAGCCTGCTACGGTGGAAGGTAGCACCGCGCTGGAACAGATTCCCGCGGGGCAGATAGAAAACATCGAAATCATCAGTACGCCATCGGCAAAAAATGAAGCCGATGGCATTGCAGGCGTCATCCATGTGAATACGCGAAAGCAGACCGGCAACGGATGGAGCGGAATGGTGAATGCAATGGGCAGCACGGTAGCGTCGCGCAATGTCGATTTCCTGACTTTTTACGGAAACCGTCGCCTGCGCTGGCAAACTTCGGGAGACGTCTCTCGGAGGTATCTGGTCAGCGATTTCGACCAGTTGAAACATATCCTTACGGACGGCGTCCAGACTGCTACCCGTGCTACGGGAGAACGGAAGAGTTTCGTAGATTTGTATGCCCTCCGGAGCGGAGTGGACTGCTACAGGGACAAAACCGTATGGTCGGCTGCGCTGGAAACGCGATACCGTATACGTAACCGCGGAGGATACCTCCATTACGACGATACTTACCGGAATGATGATGACGGTTCGGAAACAAGCGCTTCATACGACGGGCACGATTATGTCCGACTGCATGACCTTACGCTACGGGGAGACGTCGGTTTCGAGCATCGCTTTTCGCAAGACGGACACAGCCTGAAAGGCGCTTTCTTCTCCTTTTATGAACACGACGCGATGGAGTTCTTCTATACCGATCTGTTCGACATGTCCGGCAACAGGGTACAGGGACACAGAGCATCGGAATATGAATACCGCCTTACGGCGCAGGGCAACCTCGACTACGTCCTCCCGCTTGGAAATAAAACAGGCAAATTAGAAGCCGGATATTATTTTTTTACCTATACCGAAGACGGCGATTATACGGTCGATTTCTACAACACGTCGCTGGGCGATTTTGAACGCAGGGATGATCTGTACAACAAATTTGTTTTCCGGAGAGACATACATGCCTTATATGCGATGCTGTCGGATACCTATTCCGGACTTGCTTACCAGATCGGTTTAAGGGGAGAGTTCATCCATCGCAAACTGGAAAACAGCGAAGCATGGGCGCGCCATACGTGGGACAGGTTCGACCTATTTCCCTCGGCGCATCTGGCATACACCTTCAATGAAAACAACCGCCTCAGTCTGGGATACTCTCGCCGGATTACGCAACCTCAACTGTTTTATATGGAACCGTATGTCGTATACGTCGATTATTATACCGCCCAGTGCGGCAATCCCAATATTCGACCGGAATATACCCATTCCATCGAACTGACGTACAACAAAACAATTGGTGAACATTCCGCCGCCGCAACCCTGTTTCACCGCCGCCGTACGGACAAAATTGAGCGGGTGCGCGTGCCTTACCACACGGGCGTGACACTCGATTCGATGGCAAACGTGGGCAATGACTATGCCACAGGAGCGGAGTTCATTACCTTGCTTCAAGCTGCAAAATGGTGGAACATGGATATTAACGGAAGCCTGTTTTACTATGCTATCGCAAACGAATACAAAGTAGATGACGACGAAGAAAGCCTGAACTGGCAGTTCGCCTTCAATAACAATTTCGACGTGGCAAAAAACACGCGCATGAGGCTGGAAAGTTATTTCGTAGGTCCTTCGGTAAGCACGCAGGGACGGGTCGATGAGTTCTTCTACTTTAACTTCTCTGTACGCCAGCAAATGTTTAACCGCAATCTTTCCGCTATCCTGAACGTGAGAGACGTGTTTTCTACCGCAAAATATGTGGATACGAAGAACAGCGCAAACCTGGACTCCAAAACGGTGATCTATCCCAGGTCGCCTTTGATTACATTGACCCTGAGCTATACTTTTAATAACTTCCGATTGCAGAAAAAAGAAGAAAAAGTCACGCACGAGCTCTTTGAAGGAACAAACCGGTAAGATATCAGGATTTAATAATTTAAGATTTAACCCAACTTGGCACGGATATTCACGTAACCAACTTTCAATCAGGAATATACACTGTATACACTTCACTTATGGGGGACTACAGATTTTTCATGATCTCCAATTATCT
>JAITJX010000103.1 GCA_031278765.1 Tannerella sp.
ACACGTTAAATTTATAAATCGGCCAATGCTCGAAAAGAAATTCGGGCTAAACTTTTGTGTTTCTTTCTGTGAAAAGCATATGTTAAATTTTTTTAATTCATTACATCGAACTCAGGTTACGAGATAAAAATTATCTCTTGAGAAATAGAATTCATCTCTTGAGAGATAATTTTCATCCCGTACATAGATTTCCGGCTTTTTTCGGCAACTTTGCCGTAAAAGGACGAATTTTCGGGAAAAAGGGACGCGCCGGCGTTTGCTGAAATCTTCGTTGAAATTTCAGTGGCGTGAGGTTATTAGCAATTTTTATGGATCTGTGTATATGTGAAGACTTTTATGTATATTTGCAGGCAGAAAACAAAGACAATAGAAATGTATGAAGAAAATTTTTGAAGCATCACAGATAAAGGGTATTGACCGATATACGGTCGAAAATGAGCCTATCGCATCTATTGATCTGGTTGAGCGTGCGGCAACGGTTTTTGTAAACGAATTTTGCCGGCATTTCACGTTTCACCAAAATCGTATCTGTATATTTGCAGGTCAAGGTAATAATGGAGCTGATGCATTGGCGATTTCGCGCATATTAACCGAAAAGAGCTACAATGTTTATACGTATTTAATAAATCCTGCAAATATGCTTTCGCCTGATTGCGAAGAAAATAAAAGACGCATTAAAGAAGGCGAAAATAAGCAGTTTACGGAAATAATAAAAGAATTTGTACCACCCAGCTTGACAAAGTCGGATATTATTATTGATGGACTGTTTGGTTCCGGCTTGAATCGTCCGCTTGAAGGAGGATACGCAGAAATCGTAAAATATATAAATAACTCCAAATCAACGGTTGTATCCATTGATATACCTTCCGGACTGTTTGGCGAGGACAATCGGGAAAACAATCCGGAACACATTATTCAAGCCGATTTGACGCTTACTTTCGAGTTCCCGAAATTGTCTTTTTTGTTTCCGGAAAATGCCGCTTATGCAGGTGAATGGAAAATCTTACCAATTGGACTTCATCCTGACGCATTAAAAAATACGAAAAGCTATTACGGACTTATCACAGAAGAAGATATTCCTTCCCTTATACGTCCGCGTCATCGTTTTACGCATAAAGGCGATTATGGTCATGCTTTGCTCCTTGTCGGTGGAAAGGGTAAAATGGGGGCGGCGGTATTGGCAGCTAACAGTTGTTTGCGCAGTGGCGTCGGTTTATTGACGACACATATTCCGGGCAGAGGCGAAAACATCATGCAGATCTCCGTTCCGGAATCTATAGTTAGTTTGGATACGAATAGCGATTATATCAGCATGTTGCCTGATTTGTCTAAATATAATGCTGTCGGAATCGGTCCGGGAACAGGTACGGAAAATATTACTGCCGACGCGTTTGAAACGCTTATTCAAACTATTGGAAATAAACCGCTTGTAATAGATGCAGATGCATTGAATATCATAGCGCAAAAAACGGAACTCCTTAAACTTTTGCCTGCAGGAACGATCTTAACTCCTCATTCGGGGGAATTTGACAGAATTGCAGGCGCGAGCGAATGTGAATATGAACGTATTCAAAAAGCGCGTGAAATAGCCAACGAACAAAAGATATGTATTGTATTAAAAGGTGCATATACAGCAGTTTGTATCCCATCGGGAAAAGTTTTTTTCAACACGACAGGCAATTCCGGCATGGCAACTGCCGGAAGCGGAGATGTATTGACCGGTATTTTATCAGGCTTGCTTGCGCAGGGTTACAGTTTTGAAGCCGCAGCAGTTATTGGAGTTTACATGCATGGACTGGCAGGAAACCTTGCAGCCAAGTCGCTATCGCAGGAAAGCATGTTGGCCGGAGATATTGTAAAAATGCTTGGAAAAGCATTCCTGCAAATGGTTGAGTATACAGGTGAAAAATTTTTATCTCTTAACGACGCTTACTCTTCCGGCTTTTGATCGCGCATAAGCCGCAGGGTCATACATGGCTTCACAAAGTATGGCCGGCAACACGAAATCTCCGATATACGACGTTTGCAGAGAAATCTTGAATTTTCCGGAAGATCCTGCAGGCAAATCAAAATAAGTCAATACACGATCGTCTCTAATATCCTGACAGGTAAATAATTTATTGTTTTGTTGTTCCAAATCTTCCGAATTGTACATATTCCTGTTTATAATTTCCCATCCCGAAGGAATGATTTGTGTAAGTGCGACATTGCGATAATCATTTCCTCCGCTGATGTTTGACACATTAATAACAGCATAAAAATCAGTCCCCTGTTCCAAACTGTTTACATTTATAATATTTCCTTTAGCGTCGGTATAGGATACTTCAAGTTTGATATTACTGTTCATTTCAGGATTATTGTCCGTCAGTGGTCTCGATTTGGTGGAAATACTTGTGTATAGAGTTCCTTCTTTGCCGTTCCCGATTTTCACTTTTCCACTTGCCGGATTCAAAGGCAAATCTTTTTGGTAGAGGGCTTTTTTTGAGTCGCTGATTTTTTCGGTCTTTCCGTTTACAGTATATTGAAAATCCATCTTTCCGGAAAATTTTGAAGCCAATTGACCTATTGCCGAAATCGATACGGCAAAATATTGAGTGCTGAAGTAATCTGTTTCAGTCAGGTTTGCCGCAACTTTTTGAGCCTGTTTGAACGCTTCCTCTTCTTTGTTCATTAGAACTAACGTTTCGAGTATCATTGCTTCATCTTTTTCAGACGAGCCGTATGTCAAATAATTTACGGAATAAGGCGATATACTTTTGGAAGCATTGAATACAAGTTCATTAGCTGCATCGTTTTTGCCGCAAAGCGAATATGCCGCAGCAAGACGCCAACGCGCCTGAAGCGAGATGTCCTTGATTTCTTTCAATCTGTTCATAGCGCCCAAATCGAGTGAACCCGCCAAAGCAAGGGTATAGAGACGATAGGACTGTATATAGTCAGATTGACTTTGCCGGTCTTCGACCGGCTTGCGCCAGTTTTGCGTTTTATTTTGTTGATATTTAACCCATTTTTCCATCACGCCACTATTCACTGCAAATCCGCATTCCTTTGCTACGACAAGAAAATTGCCAGCGTATGATGTAATCCATTCATCAACCATATTACTTCCTGTCCAATACACGAAACCTCCGTTCATGGATTGTCTCACATACAGATTATTAATAGCGTCGATAACTCTCTTGTTTATGTCTTTTTTCTCTTTTTCGTCCATCTCTTTAAAGTCGGAGACATACAGTAAAGGCATTGCACACGAAACAATCTGTTCCGAGCAATAATGATAATAATTGCTGAGATAGTCGAGTTTCCCTCTTAAATCAACGTTGGGGATACGCGACATTTCGACGGTTACGCGGTTATCGTCGTACTCTTTGTCAATATTATACTCATATTCGATGCTTTCACCCTTTTCGAGCAGTTTACTTTTGTACGTCAAAACCGGAGGATTGGGATTCCTGATTTCTATCTCAACCGTTTCCTTGAAAGTCTGATTGCCTGCGGTCGAAGTAATGGTAACTTTTTCTTTTCCCGTGAGGTTTCCCGTTTTCATCGGGAAATAGACAATCTGGTCGCCGACGACAGTGAAATCAATTGATTGAACGTTACTTTCCGCCGGTTTCAATTTTCCTTCGGTTTCAATTTTAAGTGTTACTTTTTTTAAATTTTGTTCCGTAACAAACACATTTACGGGTAAATCTATTTTTTCGTTGGTACTCAAAACTCTCGGCAGAGAAGAAAGCGTCATTAATGGAGAACGAACGGCAACCGTTTTATCGGCCTTTCCGTAAGCTCCTTCCCGACAAGCGACTATCATCGCGCGAACAGAGCCTGTATAAGACGGCAGTTGCAAGGTATGTTTCTTTTCTTCGCCTGCTTTCAGTGAGACAGGTCCCAAAAATAACACGACAGGTTTGAATCTGTTGGCTTTGGTAGGAGATTTTAACAGTTCGGCGTCTCCGCCAATGCTGAACATGGAACCTGATCGCCCTGTAAATGTACTCATTAGATTGTCATATAAATCCCATGTTCTGATTCCGAGTGCTTCGCGGGCATAAAACGTATTCCAGGGATCCGGCGTTTTGAAATTGGTCAGGTCGAGTAAACCGTCATCAACAATTGCAAACGTGTAAGTCATTGGTTTTCCTGATTTTTCCTTTACTTTCAATTCAAAGGCGCTTTCAGGTTTCAGCACGTCCGGTATTGTGATTTCAGGATACAAAACCGTTTGTCTGTCGGAAACAAAAACAGGTTTCACGCCGTACATGCGAACCGGAAGGTCAGTGGCAGCTTTGTGCGGTTGCAGGAGAGAGATGTGAATATAAACATTTGGAGTCATCTTGTCCGTTGTCTTGAACGAATATTTTGTATCTTCTCCCGAATTAAGGACAAGCCATTCGCGCATAATGACTTCCGAACCGTTTTCCAGCGCTATTAAAGCATTGCCGCCCGAAACAACGGCAGGAATGATTACGATAACGTCGTTTCCTGTTTCATAATTATCTTTATCGGTGGCGAATGTCAGCATTTTAATGCCGTTGGGGTCTTGTTTGTTGGAGCGGCCTCGCCATTGAGGCCAGTCTGCGAGGACGATACCTCCCGTGCCGTGTCTGCCGGCAGGGTCTTTAACATATACGAAATATCGTCCCCATTCGGGATAATTGATTCTGAATTTAATTTTGCCTTTGCCGTTTACCGTATTTATTTTACCTGAAAAAACGGGTTTGTAGTTTGAGTTATTAATATAGGAATCGAATTGCTCATCCCGGCTTTCCCACCACCAACTCCAACCTGTTTTGTATATATTGTATTCCAGATTATTGCAATTGACGGGCATTCCTTTCGGGGAAAGCGTAACGATGTCGAATTCATGGTCCATGTCTGTAAAAAGACAGGCATCCACATCTTTTATATTGAAGTTAATCCCAATATAAGCCGGGAACGGCGAGAAGGGCAAGGACTGCGCATGAATGCTGGCATCGCCTCCCGGTTCAAAAACGCGGCAAACAATGTTTGCTTTCAACATTCCAGGTACATTTTCGGCTTTGGGTATTTTGAAATCAGTCAAAGCCTTGCCGTTGTTGTCGAGTTTTATGTTGTGCGCTTCCGGCGAATTTGACGTAAAGCGGAAAACGGGATTGTTGAAAATATATTTTTCATAACCTTTGAACGGGACGTCCGATTTTGAAAGCGTAAGGTCGATTTTGACGTTCAACTCGTTTGCAGTAGCGCCGGTCAACCACGACGACTGTATTCCCACAGGAACGCTTTCTTTTGAACCGTCAATAAAAGCGGGCAAATCGAGATTTATTTTCAGGCGGTTGGGTTTTATTGTTTCGATTCTTAAAGATTTGTGGAAAGTTGCACCGCCAACTTTTATGTATGCATTCCAAATACCTGTCGGGTCTTCGGGGCGGGTAGGCAAATTAAATGTATATAAGCCG
The DNA here is from genome assembly GCA_031278765.1 of Tannerella sp. Classification (GTDB taxonomy): domain Bacteria; phylum Bacteroidota; class Bacteroidia; order Bacteroidales; family Tannerellaceae; genus Tannerella. The sequence continues at coordinate 5,439 of JAITJX010000103.1, forward strand.
TCAGGTCCTTCGGAAGAGATGATTTTTTTGTAAAACTGTCCGCGCGGATTGAATACCTCAAACGAAACAGGGTGGTTGTCGGGGATTTTATTGTTCCTGTCTTCGAGCATAAAAGCAATATGCAACGTATCGCCCGGTCGCCATATGCCTCTTTCGCCATACGTAAAACCTTTCAATCCTTTGTTTATTTCAACGCCTCCGACATCAAATCGGCTTAACATATTTTCTTCGCCGTCGAGGAGTTTCAGATAGGCTTTTTGGTTTCCCGACGAAGCAACAAGAGCAAAAGGTTTTGCCGAAAGTTTCAAAATGGCGAAACCCGAATTGTCGGTTTTGGCCGTTCCCAGTATTTGCTGCTGATAGTTGTAAACCGTTATTTCAGATTCTGCCATGGGCATTGTATTTCTCAGGTCTGAGGCTGCAACCCATATTGTATTGTCGGAATTCATTTTGGCTACAAGACCGATGTTTGAAACGAAGAGATTTGTACTCGCCTTGCGGTCGCTTTGCATGTAATAAGTTGGATGACAGGGATTTTCTCTTTGTCGCCAGTCGTACTGCGACCAATTGAAATCGACGTCATAATTTTCATAATAATAAACGTCGGGAGTATCCCAGAATTTTTCGTCTTCTTTGCTCAGATTGTTTCCGGCTTTAAGATGGAGTAGATCAACGGCGTTTTCAGGTACAGCGCCCGTGTCCATACCAGCACATCCACATACGGCATAATTTTGTTTAAACGACAGTTCAATGCGATAAATATCTCCGGGACGCTGTTTTATCAGCCCTGTCAGGTTCAGAGAATAGTTCTCCCAACCGGAGAAATTGCCGTCAAGCTTTAATGTTTCCTTATATACCAGCCGTCCGGCTCTTCGCAACTGGCTGGTAGAATTGGCATTCATTCCGTTATCTTGCAGGAACATAAATATATTATTTTCAAAGATACGGATTATTTTCAAATCGACGACTCTTAGCGAAACGGCTCTGAAAGGCAATATTATCTCGCCATCGTCCGGGATAATCATTCCATAGGCAAGCAATTCTATCGCCGGTTTGAGTGGTTCAAGAGGAAATGTCAGGATTTTTGTTTCTCCCAGCGTTTCCCCTTTGTGATTTTTCAAACCCTGATCAACGGTAATTTCCAACTCGTTCAAATGAAGCAGCCGAGATAAATGTACAGTGATAATATTTGAATTGAGATCCAAGGTATAATCCGTCAGGTTTTTAACGGAAACCAGTCCTTTCAAGTCTTGCGAAGAGGAGACAATATCCGAAAAAACAAGGCTTACGCTGCAATCCGGAGAACAGAAAATTTCCTGAGAATACAATTGAAACACCTCCCTTGCTGGTATTTTGACGGCAACGGTCTCTTTCCTTTCGATTCTTTCCGGAGAACCATCGACACAAATATTCAATACTTTTGACTTGTCTTCTTTCAAAATCTTGACGATAGAAAATTTAAACCTGTCGCTTTCCTCTTGTTCTTCAAATATTATATCTGCAGTTTTTCCCTCAATTTCAGCAATAATCATTTTTTTGGCAGTCTCGAAAGAAATCCTGTCGGAAAGCGACAGTTCTCCCCTGACCGTAACCGTTTCGTCCGGCTGGACTTCCATCTGACCGGCGGTAATTCCAAAATCGGTCCCTTTGACACTGAAAGAAAAATTGAATATGGAATATTTTTTATCTACCTTCATGATTTTCCCCAGCGTCAAACTTGCATTATAAATAGTTCCCGACTTTAACGCTCCTGTTTCAGGCGTAAATTCCAGCGTTTTACTGTTTATCCAGCAAGCACTCCCCTTCAGAGACGGCGAAAATGAAAACAGCCCTTTGAACGGTTTCTTTTCGACCGTTTTATCCGGCTGCTCTTCCGTAAATTCAATGACGAGGGTTGCATTTTTATCGATCATACCGCCCGTATAAGCGACAATAAATGGCGCAAAATCGGCCGGCGGAACAATTTCTCTTTTCTGCTTGCAGGAAAAAGAAACCATACAAGCCAAGAATATAAAAATAAATTTGATGTATTTCATTTTATTTTTTATTAAAATTCACATGCAAATTTAAAAAAAATTCTATTTGATACTACAACTTTTCTTAAGAAAATGCAAATTCATACTTATGAGTTATTTATACGGAAAATAAAACCGTGTTGTCGGACAAATGGTTCCTGCAAGTTGTTCTTCCAAATCCCTGTTATCGCTTTCGTGCAACATGTGGCT
>JAITJX010000120.1 GCA_031278765.1 Tannerella sp.
GTTACAGGAAAAGTAAGTGAATGTCGGATAAAACATTTTCATCCGTTCGTACATAGTTTAAGAAACCTCATGTATCTTGCTTCATAAATGGGTTTTAGTTATTTTAAAAAAAGTATTTAACTTGATTATTCTGCCGTTCAGTTCCTGTTTTCGAGGGACTAAACGGCAAATGTGTATCATGATACGAGAGAAAAGTATTCCATATTTTTATTATCTTTGTATTTGATAATCAATAAAATAATAAATACAGTATGAGCATGCCTCGACGACGGGTTACGTCACGCCTTGACGTCGAGCGTCGTCAAGGTGTGACTTTTCTTCGTAATCTTTTTTTTAACAACAATTACATATTTTGATAATTCCTTATCCCGAACTCAGGTAAATACAAAGCCTTCGACGTTATCTGCCATCCCATAATGCGACAATTGAATTTGCGCCAATTAAAGAGTCCTGAGTTTTTTCATTTTACGCACTTGAAAATTCGGAATTTTCATGTAATTTTGTGCCGTTTTTTAAATTATACCAATATGAACAAAAGCATGGAAAAATTGATAGAAATATCTCGCAAATACGGAAATGACAGCCGCTATGTGATTGCGGGAGGAGGAAATACTTCGTTTAAAGACAACAGCCGTATCTGGGTCAAAGCAAGTGGTCATGCGCTTGCTACTATCGACGAAAACGGTTTTTCCGTCCTCGACCGCAAGTTGTTGAATGTCATTTCGGAAAAAGAATACAGTAAAAATACGGCAATACGGGAAGATGAGGTTAAAAACGATTTGGCATCTGCTACAATCACAAAAGATCGTCGCCCTTCGGTAGAAACTTCAATGCACAATGCGATAAACTATACTTATGTAGTACATCTCCACCCTACCCTTGTCAATGGTTTGATGTGCAGCAATAGCGCCGAAAAAGAAACCGCGCAATTATTTGGCGACGAGGCAGTATATATCCCTTATACCGAACCGGGTTACACACTTTTCAAAGAGGTTGAAGCACGAATCGGCGATTTCAAAAAGGAAAAAGGCAAACATCCGACCATTATTCTGCTGCAAAATCATGGCATTTTTGTAAGCGCCAATTCAACAGAAGAAATAGAAAAAATTTACGACGATGTGCTGTCAAAAATAGAAAAAAAGGCAAAAATAAATCTCAATACTACCGAATGGGAAATAGACGACAAGGCAGCGCAAATTATCCCTGCCATCAGAATGATAGCGAGCCGTGACGGCAACCTGAAAACGCTTAAAATTCGCAATAACAGTTTGATAAACAAATATTCGGCAAGTAAGGAAGAGTTCTCTAAAATCGAACTTCCTTTCACTCCCGATGCTATTGTGTATTGTAAATCAAAATACATCTATTTGACTTTCGAATCCATAGATTCTTTACTGAAAAATGCCGAAGAAGAAATGGAAGAATATGTCAAAAAAAACGGATATACGCCAAAAATAATTGTTATTAAGGGAATAGGTGTTATCGCAATTGGCGATAACGTGAAAAATTGCGATATAATTCTCGACGTGTTCGAAGATGCTGTAATGATTGCCGAAACAGCTCAATCTTTTGGAGGAGAACATCCGCTGACAAAAAAACAGACAGATTTTATTGACAATTGGGAAGTTGAAAATTATCGCCGCAGGGTCATCGTCGGGAATGTATCGAGACGTGTTGAAAACAAGGTGATTATCGTTACGGGAGCAGCGCAGGGATTTGGAGAAGGAATAGCCGAATATCTTATAAATGAGGGCGCAAATATTGTAGTAGCAGACCTTAATGAAGAAGCGGGAAAAAAAACGGCAGAACGTTTTTCAACTCTTTGCAAGTCAAACGGCGTCATTTTCGTAAAAACCAATGTAACGGACGCCGAAAATCTGAAAAATCTTGTTCATCAAACAGTATGCAATTTTGGCGGAATTGACGTTTTTATCAACAATGCGGGTGTATTGAAAGCCGGAAGTATTACAGATATGACGCCTGAAAATTTCGAATTTGTAACGAAAATAAATTACAATGCTTATTTTTATTGTACAAAGGCAGTCGTGCCGGTCATGAAACTTCAAAATGTATATAATCCTGATAATTATTGTGACATAATACAGATAAATTCAAAATCGGGACTTCGCGGCTCAAAGGCAAACTTCGCTTATGCCGGCGGAAAATTCGGCGGCATCGGCCTGACGCAGTCGTTTGCTTTGGAATTAGCGCCCTTCGGAATTAAGGTCAACTCTATTTGCCCGGGTAATTATTATGAAGGTCCCTTGTGGGCAAACCCCGAAAACGGTCTGTTCAGACAATATCTTGAAGCAGGTAAAGTGCCGGGCGCCAAAACAATAGAAGATGTTCGCAGGTATTACATGAGTCAAGTCCCGATGAACAAAGGAACTTCTCCCGCAGACGTAACAAAAGCGGCGTTATATCTTATCGAACAAACCTGCGAAACAGGTCAAGCCCTCCCCGTCACCGGCGGACAAGTAATGTTGAATTAATCTAAAAATGTACCGTTATTTTATAACTCTTTCATACAACGGAACACGTTTCAGCGGATGGCAGGTACAGCCAAACGCCATTTCCGTGCAGCAATGTCTGGAAGAAAGGTTGTCTATTTTATTAAGACATGAAACTAAAATCATCGGCGCAGGCAGGACAGATGCCGGTGTACATGCACGTTTTATGGTGGCGCATTTCGATTGTGAAAAAGAAATAGAAAATATTCCGGCAATAATCAAAAAAATGAATGGCATGTTGCCGAAAGATATTGCCGTTAAAGCAATTTCTTCGGTAAAGAAAAATGCGCATGCCCGATTCGATGTGCTTTCGAGAACGTATGAATACAATGTTTCGTCCGTTAAAGATGTTTTCAATTATGAATGGATCTATTCCATGCCTCTGACAAAAATTGATTTTGAAAAAATGAATGAGGCCTGCAAAATTTTATATGAATATGAAGACTTTACAAGTTTCAGCAAACTGCATACCAACGTCAAAACAAATATTTGCAGGATATACGCAGCCAAATGGGAGAAAAAGGGCGATATTTGGGTATTCAGGATAACAGCCAATCGTTTTTTGCGGAATATGGTCAGAGCCATTACAGGCACCATGTTTGAAATAGGCAGAGGAAAAATAACGATAGAAGATTTCAGGAAAATCATAGAGGCTAAAGACCGTTGCAGAGTGGGAAGTTCAGCACCTGCCTGCGGACTTTTACTGACAGATATTGAGTATCCCGAAGACATAAATTTATTGAAGACATAAGATGTGGCTGGTTTTTTCATTTATCTCCGCTTTTCTGTTAGGCTGTTACGATGTTAGCAAAAAGAAAGCGCTTGACGGTAATGCCGTTATACCTGTGCTTTTTCTCAACATACTGATTTCAAGCATTATGTTTCTACCATTCATCATACTCTCGTATTCGACCGATATACTGACTGATACGCTATTTTACGTGCCAAAAGTTTCTTTGCAGACACATGCAAAAGTAATATTGAAATCATTGATTGTCCTGACTTCCTGGATAACAGGTTATTATTCGGTGAAAAACCTGCCGCTTACCATCACGGGACCAATAAAGGCGACTCAGCCGGTTATAACATTGCTCGGAGCGTTGGCAATTTTCGGCGAAAGATTGAATCTGTTTCAATGGACGGGTGTTTTTCTGTCGATACTTTCGTTTTATCTGTTGTCGTCGTCGAGCAAAAAGGAAGGCATCAATTTTACGCATAACAAATGGATTTTGTATGCCGTTTTGTCAGTAATCCTTGGCGCTATCAGCGGACTGTACGACAAATATCTGGTGAAATCGCTGGACGTAATGACCATTCAGGTGTGGTTTTATGTGTATCAGTTATTTATGATGCTGCCGGCGTTTTTTTTTCTTTGGTATCCGCATCGCGAAAAGACTGTACCGTTTCGCTGGAAATGGAATATTGTGTTGATTTCCATTTTTTTAATAATGGCAGACTGGATTTATTTTTATGCTTTGGGATTTGACGATTCGATGATTTCGATAGTTTCCATGATACGCCGTAGTAGTGTGGTAATTACGTTTATTGCGGGAGCGCTTTTTCTGCATGAAAAAAATTTAAAAAACAAAACTTTTGATTTATTTTTGGTGTTATTAGGAATGTTATTCTTATATTTGGGGACAAGATAGGTGAATTTTTTTTATGAAACAATTAATAATTAGTATATTAACATTTATTCATGTGAGTTTTGCAAACTCTCAAACCGTTGCAGACATTTTTATCAAAATGCCTGATAAAATGATTATCCAACTTGAAAAAGCATGGCGCAAGGATATTATTGACCTTTATAAATCAGGTAAAACGGCTTCGCTGGAAAATACTATGCAGGGAAGGTCGGTTTTGAAAAAATTGACGAATAATTACCTGTTCCTGGAAACGACTGAGCGCAGTTCATTGGAAATAAAATTGTTGCCGCTGATAAATGATACATATATAATATGCGTAATATCGACTGTATATGCGCCTGTTGCCGACAGTAAAGCGGAATTTTATACTATCGAATGGAAAAAACTTCCCGATAAAGAATTGTTTACGCCGATAACCGGCGCCTGGTTTTGGAAAGAAAATGTGGATACGCTTTCCGTTAAATATATAGAAGCCCAATCGTTGATTCTTTTCGATTTAATTAAATATTCATTGAATGAAAACGACAATACAATGACTGCCGAATATACGTTTCCAGAATCTTTAAGCGATGAAGAAAGAAAAAAATTACTGCCATTCCTGAAGACGGAAAATAAAGTTTATGAATGGAAATTAAGCAGATTTGAATAATAATATCCGGCACAAATTTTGTAAAACAGTAAAAAAAGACGTCAAAAAGCAAAATGAATAGAAACTATGCAAAAAGACTTGTCGAAGTAATAGAATACAGTCGTGAAGAAGCTTCGAGACTGCAAAACAGTTATATCGGAGCAGAACATCTGATGCTCGGCATTTTACGCGAAGGAAAAGGAAAAGCATGTCAATTGCTTTATTCTATGGATGTTGTATTGACAGAGTTAAAGAAATTGATTGAAAAAGAGGTTCGTAACGTTTCGGTAGATGCCGTATCTCCATCTCTGAACGACATTGTAATTAGCAAAATGGCAGAACAAATTTTGCGCGTGAGCATACTTGAATCCCACAGTATGATGAAACAAAAGGCAGATACGGAACATTTATTATTGTCAATATTAAAAGATAAATTAAATTCAGTAACGTTAATACTTGAAAATAAAGGAGTAAATTACAAAATGGTTCATGATAAAGTAAAAGAAGAAAGTTTTGGAGAAAAATTCACAAAGAAAATGGAAAATTCAGGTTTATTGTATGAAGATGAAGACATAAAATTCGGTTTTACGGAAGACGAAGAAGATGACAACGAAGATGAGCCTTCACAGAAAAAAGGTTCGTCAGGATCATCATTCTCCGCATCAAAATCAGGAAATTCGACACAAACGACAAAACCCGTGTCGGATACGCCCGTAATTGACAATTTCGGGATAGATTTGACACGTGCCGCAGCCGAAGGTCGTCTTGATCCTGTTGTCGGGCGTCAAAAAGAAATAGAACGGTTAGCGCAAATATTGAGCCGCCGAAAGAAAAATAATCCGGTCTTGATAGGCGAGCCGGGAGTAGGAAAGTCGGCTATCGTAGAAGGGTTGGCTATCAACATTGTTCAGCATAAAATTTCGCGTATGCTGTTCGATAAACGCGTGGTAAATCTCGACATGGGATCTATTGTAGCAGGAACGAAATATCGCGGACAGTTTGAGGAACGCATAAAGGCGATTTTGACCGAAATGTCAAAAAATCCGAACATCATTTTGTTCATGGATGAAATACATATGATTGTAGGCGCCGGCGCAGCATCAGGTTCGATGGATGCGGCAAACATGCTCAAACCTGCTTTGGCGCGCGGCGAAATACAATGTATAGGCGCTACAACGCTTGACGAATACCGTAAAAGCATTGAAAAAGACGGAGCGCTCGAACGCCGTTTCCAAAAAGTAATCGTTGAACCTACAACCACCGACGAAACGTTACAGATATTACATAATATCAAAGAACGGTATGAAGACCACCACAATACGAGATACACGGACGAAGCGCTCAAAGCATGTGTTAAACTGACAGACCGTTACATCAGCGACCGTTATTTTCCGGATAAGGCAATAGACGTTTTGGACGAAGCCGGCTCTCGAATGCACATCGCCAATATTGTGGTTCCGCCATATATTGAAAATTTGGAAAAACAAATCGAATCCGTAAAAAAAGAGAAACAGGCAGCCGTAAAAATCCAGAATTTTGAACTCGCGGCAAGCTATCGCGACAAAGAGCGTCAATTACTCCAAAAATTGGATGATGCAAAATTGCAGTGGGAAAAAGAAATGCAACAACATCGCGAAACTGTTGATGAAGAAAAGATTGCGGAAGTAGTTGCCATGATGACGAGCGTACCCGTTCAACGTATTGCAAAGGAAGAAAATATCCGTCTTGCCGAAATGGAAAATCTTCTGAAACAAAAAGTTATAGGTCAAGATGATGCCGTTCGCAAAATCGTTAAAGCCATTCAACGAAACCGTATCGGATTGAAAGACCCGATGAAACCCATAGGAACATTTATGTTGCTGGGACCAACAGGGGTCGGGAAGACATATCTCACGAAAATGCTTGCCGAATTTCTTTTTGGTTCGGCCGATTCGCTTATCCGTATTGATATGAGCGAATATTTGGAAAAATTCTCCGTTTCTCGATTGATAGGAGCGCCTCCGGGATATGTAGGTTATGAAGAAGGAGGACAACTGACTGAAAAAGTGCGTCGTCACCCATACTCCGTGATTTTGCTGGACGAAATAGAAAAAGCTCATACCGACGTGTTTAACCTGTTATTACAAGTGCTCGACGAAGGTCGTTTGACCGACAGTCTCGGACGTATTATCGACTTCAAAAATACAATTCTCATCATGACGTCCAACATCGGAACACGTCAGTTGAAAGATTTCGGTCGCGGTATAGGTTTTCGTCCGAAAGATATGGAAGAGACAAATAAGGAACATACCAACAGCATAATACAAAAGGCGCTGAACAAGACTTTTGCACCCGAATTTGTGAATCGTATTGACGATATTGTAGTTTTCGAGCAACTCTCGAAAGAATCAATTATCAAAATCATTGATATTGAATTGAAAAAAGTATTCGAGCGTATTGAACAGATCGAATATAAAGTTGAATTGACCAATGCGGCAAAAGATTTCATTGTGACAAAAGGATATGACGTTCAATACGGTGCTCGTCCGCTAAAACGTGTGCTGCAAAAATATATCGAAGACGAAATTGCAGAAATCATCATCCGCGATGCCGTGAAAAAAGGCGAGACAATAATACTTGATTACGACAAGGAAGCAGATAAAATCATCTGTAAAAACGAATCGGTGGTCGTGTAATGGCATTGCATGTTTTGATTTAGTGAAAAACGAACGGTCACAGAGAAAACGGCAGTCAATGCCGGCGCTAAAAGTTTTCAATTGAATTATCGTTATAATGCGAAGAAACAGAGAGTAAAAAAACAGATAGCAGAGATTTTCCTGAACAACTCCGGTGTTCGTGACATAAATAGAATATTGGAAATTAACAAAAACATAATAATATCCGAGTTAAAAAAAACGCCGAACCTCAATCCGTATATTCTTGATGTGATAGAGCATAAGCAGTTGATGAAGAATGTACACAGGAAAAGAATCACCTGAAACCGGTTTAATTTTCCGCCGTCATACGTTTGATAATGCTGTAAGCGTTGATGATGCCCAATTCGCCGGCTTTGCTTAGATCGGTAATGCCCCGTTGCGTGTCTCCTTGCGAAAGGCGTGTAAGTCCTCTGTTGAAATAGGCTTCGGCAAATTGGGGGTCGTGTTTGATGGCTTCGTTATAGTCAAGTATGGCCATTTTATAGTCGCGTTGCAGGCATCGCAGGTTTCCACGGTTAAAATAGGCGAAAGTAAAAGACGGATCTTGCTGAATGACGGCATTATAATCACGAAGTATCATTTCGTAGTTATATTTGTTGCTTTCCGGCATGGGAGCGTTCACGGAAGGCATCGTAACGGCGCCATTACTGTTGAGTTGCAGGCTCATGGCTTCCGAGAGTATGTCTTGTGAGATATTGGACTGTTCAAATTTAATTTGTTTGTATCTGACGGCAGCGCGATTGAAACAGGCGAGGGTATATGCAGAATTGAGTTCTATTGCCTTGTTAAAATTATTAATGGCTTCGCTGAAATCCTGAACAAGCATAAAATCCATTCCACGACCGAAATACAAATCGGGATTGGAAGCATCTTTTTCAATTTTAGACGAATATTCGTCTATCGAAGCAAAATGAGTCTTTATCTGGTCTTCATTCAACGATGCTTCATGATTCGTAATTTTCAGTAGCCAGCCAAGCAGATTTTTTTCATTGAATTGCTCGATTGTTCTGTTGTAATAAACCATGTTGCCGATTTCGCCTATGCTTTCGTAATAGGTTAAAATGAATTCAGGTTCAAGGTCTATACGAATTTTCTTATCCTGCACGCGACCACGTATTTCGCTTTGATATTTGCTTTTCTGCTCGGTATCCTTATCGTAAACTACAAGCTGGTTGAATTTGTTGATGTTTTTGTCCGATTCTTCACGTGTCTTCTTTTCTTTTTGTTTTTCATCATCTTCGCGGTCTGCCGTTAGCAAATCGTTGTCTTGATTTCTGTCTCTACTTCGTCCGTGTGTGCGTTCTAATTCTACGGCATACCAGTAATCTTTTTCTGCTCCTGAAATATCGTTTATATTTCGTTTGGCTTCGGCACGATTGTAGTATCCGGGCAGAAAATTAGGATATTGATTGAGAATCACATCATAATCTTTTATGGCTGCCCTGAAATCGCCCGTTTCGCTCAACAGCAAAGCCCTGTTGTAGTAAGCCATATAATTATCGGGTTCAAATTTTATAACCATATCGAAATCATCAATGGCGCGATTGTAATCTCCTATCTGAAAACGAAGCAGTCCCCGATTGAAACGTGCAATCAGGTTGTTTGTATTCAATTCGATAACACGGTCGTAATCGGCCATAGCGCCCCGCAAATCATTTTTATTGTACCTTATCAGACCTCTGTTGATGTAAAAACCTTCTTCGCGGGGATTGAGTTTGATGGCTTCATTAAGATCGGCCAGCGCTTTGTCAAGCGAGTCTTTTCGATAATAAAGCAAAGATCTGTTGCCGTAAGAGGGCGCATAATAAGGGTCTAAATCTATTGCTTTGTTGTAATCGTTGATGGCGGCTGTGGTATCACCTGTCTCGGCATACAGGGTGCCGCGTGCCAGATAGCCGTTTGATTCTTTCGGGTAGGAGGCGATCAGTTCGTTAAAGATTTCCTTTGCTTTCTCATAATTTTTGCTTTGAATATAAGCAATTGCCATATTCGTTGTCATTGAGCGGTCTTTCGGACGAAATTCCAGCCCTTTGTTATAATCTTCAATCGCTTCGTTGTACTTGCCGAGACTTTGCCGGGCGATGCCTCTTGCATAAAAAGCCTGTACCAAAAACGGATTTTGTTCTAGTGCAAGCGTGCAGTCTTCTTCGGCGCCGCCGTAATCATCAAGACTTAATTTAGCAACAGCCCTGTAGAAATAAGGCTGTGCAAGCCAGGGTTTTGCTTTTATAACTTGATTGAAATATTGAATAGCAAGGATGTAGTCTTCAAAATACAATGCATTTCGTCCAATAGCAATCACTCTATCAGTATTTATCTGCGTCGTTACCGAGCCGGCAATGCATAAATGCAGCAAAATGAAGATTAACAGTTTATTCATTTTTTATCCAACAGATTTTATTTTGTATTTGGCGTCTGCTTTTCCCTTTATCAAGCTATTTAATTTGCCTTTATTCAGTTGCTTGCGAATAGGCGAAATATTATCTATAAACAAATGTCCTGCAAGATGTTCCATTTCATGAAGTACTATTCTTGCTGCAAATCCTTCAAGTGTTTCAACATGTTCAACGAAATCTCTGTCAAAGTATTTAACGGTTATTTTTTTTGCTCTTTGTATTGTTTCGTGGATACCCGGAAAGCTCAGACAGCCTTCTTCCAGAGAGATTTTCTCTTTGCTTTCTTCTATCAGTTCGGGATTTATTATTTCACGCTTAAAATACGCACATTCGGGATGGTCTTTTTTAAGCGGATGGGCATCCAAAACCAGTACTCTGATAGAATGTCCGACTTGCGGTGCAGCAAGTCCTATGCCCTCGGCTTTGTACATCGTCTCGAACATATCGTCAATCAGCCGATCCATATCAGCCACACAATCTTTATTCACCGGCTCTGCTGCTTTTCTTAATATCGGCTGTCCGTATGTGTAAATCGGTAAAATCATTATTAATTATTTCTTATCTTTTTGTTCTCTCTAAAAAACTTTGCAGAATCAAAACGGCGCTTATTTCGTCCACTAAAGCCTTGTCCTGTCTCCTTTTTTTCTTCAAACCGCCGTCTATCATGGCCTGATGCGCCATAACGGAAGTAAATCTTTCGTCGTAGAATTCGATGTCCATTGCGGGTAAAACTTTTTTCAGCCTGTTTACGAATGCTTCGATATTACGCATATTATCCGAAGGTTCGTTGTTCATTTTCTTAGGTAAACCTACGACAATCAAATCTATCTTCTCTTTTGAAGCATAATCTGCAATGAATTGCGGCGCTTCGCTGCCGGAGACAGTTGTCAGCCCGTTTACAATGATTTTCATCTTGTCGGTAACGGCTATTCCCGTGCGTTTCCGACCGTAATCAACAGACATTATTCTTCCCATTGCACTGCAAAATTATAATTATTTTCATAAATTCAATAAGCATTTGATTCTCCTTTAAACATATTTAACAATGTTACGACAACAATTTTTAAATCGAGAAAAAACGACCAGTTTTCGAGATACCATACATCACGCTTTATGCGACCTTCCATTTGTTCGAGCGTACGCGTTTCGCCTCTGTAACCTGTTATCTGTGCCCAACCCGTAATGCCAGGTTTAACAAGATGCCGTATCATGTATTTGTCAATCAACATCGAATATTGTTCGGTATGTTTCAGCATGTGCGGACGGGGACCTACTACTGACATATCGCCCAATAAAACATTGATAAATTGCGGAAATTCGTCAAGATTCGTTTTCCTGAGAAAACTGCCGTTTTTCGTCATACGCGGGTCGTCTTTGACGGCTTGCACGATATCCGCATCTTCGTTCATACGCATTGTCCTGAACTTGTAACATTTAAACACTTTACCGTATATCCCGGTACGTTTTTGCATAAACAGAATCGGGCCTTTCGACGAAGATTTTATCAATATTCCTGCAATAATATAAATGAAAGGAAAAATGAAAATGAGCACCAGCGTCGAAAAAACAATATCAAAAAAACGCTTCATAAAACGATTATACGGTGATTGCAGCGGTTCCGTACGAATTGTCAACAGCGGAACGGATTCCATCATGTCAAGAACCATCGTCTTTTTTATATCCCTGTAAAAATCAGGTATGATATAAAAACGAATCATGTTCTTTTCTGCAAAATTCATTAATTCGGAGATTTTTTCGCTGTTTGCTCCCGGAATCGTACAATATATTTCGTCTGTTTCATGTTTGGCGACAAAGTTTTCTATTTCTTCTATTTTCCCGAGATAGTTTGGAATAACATCTTTCAAAATCGTATTGTCATCGAAAAAACCCAATACGTTAAATCCATATCCGAGGTCTCTGTTAATTACATTGTATAATTCCAGACCATTTTTCCCGGCGCCTACAATAATGATGTTTTTGGCATTATAACCTTTTCGACGATAAGTCTTTACAAAAATTCTCAAAAGTACTCGCCATAACGAGAAAATTAACAGCAAAGCAAAATAATATACAATCAACATCGTGGCCAGATCATTACCTACATCCAAGAATATCAAGCATGTGGCAAAAAGAAAAATATGGAACGTAACGAGCGAAAACGACCGTTGAACGATTTTGTCGAGAAACACAACCGAATAATGGAGTTGCATCGGTACGAAATAGATGGCAAAGAAATAGCAAAAGTTGAGCAACAAGATTATCTCTCTCATTTTGGGAATTATTGCGACCGTATATAATGGGTCGAGAATATTGTAAATGAGGGAAAAAACGAGATTCAGCACCACCAAATCTCCTGTTCCTATCAACCATTGAATTATATATTCCTGTTTACTGTTGCGTACCATCCTTTTGAAAATCTTGCAAAATTAATAAAAATATTATGAATTGACAACTATTTAAAACGAAAACGGTTTCTACAAGTACGAAGCAGCATTTATCCTTTGAGAAAGATGCGGCAGAAAAATTGCTCAGTTTTGCCATGATGCGTTGGGCATATCAGACGCCGATAAAACGGGCAAGCTATTATCATTCGCATGATTTTTGTTCCGAACATTGGTCGTTCCAATCTTTTTCCGACAAAACGATTTCCGCCAATTTTAAATATTTTGGAGAAAATCGAGAAATACAAACACAAGAACTCAAAAAAAAAAATTTTGACTCCAATAAAATAAATAATTTTAAATTAAAAAGGGTCATGGTTTAAATCCGTTGAAGTCATTAAGCGGAGTTCAAAAACAAACCCGACTTGAAATAATAACGTTCGATATACATTCCAATCACGTTATCATGAATTTGTTCATCTTTGGAAT
>JAITJX010000175.1 GCA_031278765.1 Tannerella sp.
ACATATGAAGTCCTGCAAATCCTTAGTATCTCACTTACGGATAAAACTTCCCTGATAGACCTATTCAACAAAGCTAATTTTAAAAATGACAAAGAACGAAGCGGTTCTAGCGAACCAAATTTATTTAATTTTTAACCGGTCTCTTTTTTAGTGGACAGTAGTGCAAAGGAGTAAAAAATGAAAACGATTGTCGACCATGCTATCCTTGACTTGATAGCAGATTTTCGGAAACGCATATTGTCATTCTGTGAAATAAAAAATACAGACGGGTGAAATTTAAAGCATTACGCGCAATTTTTACAGAGTTTAAAAAGCAATCGGATACTCTCCCCAAACAATAAATCACGAAAAACAAAGACGAGCGAAAAGTTTATGTGAGATTTTATCACACAAACTTTTCACGTTTTTGGAGGTTGAGCAAACCGATAAAAAGCCAGACGATACCACCGACAAACAAGAAGATACGACTTTTCAGGATAGTATCTTGCCAGATGACAGGGTGAATATCGCGCGGTACGGTAAAAGGATTCAAAAATACGTTCCAATACGAATTGCCGAGCGCATTGTTTGATCCGACAAAAATAAAAAATACCAATCCTGCCAGTATCATTATTACGGCTGTACCGTTTCCGCTACGGGTGATGGTGGAGAACATGAAAGCAAGATTGCCAAAAAACAGCATCGGAAAGATAAGTTGCCCTGCCATTTCAAAAAAATTGACAGGATAAAGCAACAATTTGGCAACATAGGCAAAGATTACAAGTATAAAATAATTAGCCACATATGTCATTAACAGCCGAACGCCCCATACTTTGTAACGATAATTGGATATACCGAAAATGATTTCGAGTATCCGGTTGTCTTCATCGTTCTGAATACCAAACACTACCGGATAAAAAATCAGTAACAGACAGGGAAAAATCAATATGTTGTATATGGTGCCTTCGTTGATTTCTGCCCTGTTCCATGCCGTTTGAAACATAAAGAAAGCAAAAAAGGCGAAAGCCGCAAGAATAAACCAAAAGAATTTTCCTGCAAAAATGATTTTCAAGTTATAACGTATAACTTTAATTGCTACCAATATATATTTTTTTATATTCATATTACATATTTTTCAACAAACATAGATATGCATCTTCGAGGTTGGCTTCGACTCTGACAGCGTCCGGATATGGCTCTTCGAGAGACAAATAGCGCACCTGTATCATGTCTCCATCTTGTATATTATTTATAATCAAAGATTTATCGAGTTTCGTTTCAAATGATTCCTTGTCTATCAGAAATTTCCATACTTTTCCTTCTGCCATGTCAACCATTTTTTCCGGCATCCCGAAATATTTTAATTCGCCTTTATTAATTACAACCACTTGATTACAACTGCTTGAAATATCCTCAATGATGTGGGTTGAGAAAATTACAATCCGGTTTTTGCTCAATTCGACAAGCAGGTTACGGAAGCGGATGCGTTCGCGTGGGTCAAGGCCAGCTGTCGGCTCGTCAACGACTAATATGCGTGGTAAATGTAAAAGTATCAGCGCAATACCGATACGCTGTTTCATTCCTCCTGAAAATGAACCGATCTTGTCGTCTTTACGGTCATACATGTGGACCGATTTTAAAACATATTCAATGCGTTCTTCTCGCATTTTTCCCTCTGTCAGCCCTTTAAGGATTGCCTGATAGTCAAGAAATTCGTAAGCAGACATATTTTCATACGTTCCGAATTCCTGCGGCAAAAATCCGATAAGGCTCTGCAATTCTTCACGATATATGCGTGTGTCAAGTCCGTTGATCCAGATACTGCCATAACTCTGCTCAAAAATACCTGTTACAATGCGCATTAATGTACTCTTGCCCGCTCCGTTTGGTCCCAGCAGTCCAAACATGCCGGTTTTAATTTCAAATGACACTCCCCGCAAGGCTTTGAACGGTTTACGGCGTTTACCGAGAATTGGAATATTTTTAACCATGCGAAACCATGAACGTTTCAGCCCTGCATACTTTCCGGAAACCCGCTCAATGTTTATATTGTTGTTATATAAATACTTGGAGGTTATATATATAGCAATTCCTGCCAGCCATACAAGCCCGATTATCAACATCATAGATATGTTCTCCATCTTTTTGTATAAACCGAAGAGAATAAATACGGGAAGAAGTTGGAAAAGAATTCGATTGGTAATTCTAATTGCTTTTCTGTCAGGATATTTATAGAACAAAAATTCTCTGATTTTATGCCACAATGACAAAGTGAAGGCATAAATTGCAAACGAAAGCAGAAAAATCCATAATTTGTTTTCGATAAAGAAAAACGTGAAGTAAACGGCGAAACCTAACAAGGCAAATTGCCAGGCAATATTGATGAAATCTTTCAAAGAATGATATTCGGAAGCAATACCCAACCGTTTATTCATCAGCAATCCGCTGTTCCATTGACGTGAAAACAGTTCGGCGCGGTCATAAATCTTAACGATGTTACGGACAACGATATTAATATCCTTTTCAGTATCCACAATGTTTGACTTAGCCATTCTGAGACTCGTTTGCACGAAATAAGTAATGCCCGGCACAAGAATGATAAGCGCCATAAAATAAATCAATTGATACAACATGCTATCGACATACAGATAAATACAGAAAAGACCCGCAAGAATAATCAGCAAATGAATGAATTTCAATTTTCCGGACAAAGTGCGATACCAGTCCAGAGCTGTTTCAAGTCCCATACAGACGGTTGGAATCATTACCAGAGTAAGCAAGGTAGAGAAGGCAAGACCGCCGATAACGGTAATGGCGAACGGCGCTCCAATAGCACCTGCATATTCTGATCCGCCCATCGCCATTGGAAACATGGCTATAATGGTTGTTATGCTTGTGATCAATATCGGTCGGATACGCGAAAGTCCTGCCGTCATCAATGCACGTTCTCTGCGGAAGCCTCTTTTTCGCAGGATATTGGCATAGTCTATTAATATAATGCCGTTGTTCGTAACGACGCCGAGCAAAATAATGAAACCTATCAAAGTATTTGCATTTTCAAGGCTATTGCCGGTGATTAGCAATGCAAGCAACGAACCTATGGCGGCAAGCGGAACAGTAAACAACATTACAAAAGGCGTCGTGACGGATTCGAATACAACGGCAAGAATCATGAAAATAAGTATAAAAGCGGCAATGAAGAGAAATTTAAAGTCTGCAAAAACATCTTCTTCGTGGATGACTTCGATGGCTATTCCGGAAGGGAGATTATAGTTTTCGATCAATTGGTCGATGTCGCTACGATAACCTTCTATCAGGGATTTGGAATTTTCGACGCTTCGTATGAAATTGTACTGAACTTCGATTTGTTTATCCTGATTTACGCGAGTAATGCGAGCGCGTCCAGAGGCTTTATTAATAGAAGCAATATCGTTCAGAGCATATAAACCGCCCGTATTGCTCGGTATTTGAACGACTTCGAGGTCGCTAATCGTTTTTTCCCTGTTTTTTTCTTCTTCCTCAACTTCCGGCGGCTCGCTTCTGATAATGATGTCATAAGATTCGTTTCCGACCTTAAAAGTTGTACCTGACGAAAAGTCTGTTTCAAGGGAATTTAGTCCGGTCGTGATATTTTGGCGGGAGATGTCGTATGACGTAAGTAGAATCTGATCGAAATTAAGCCAGATTTCCGGTTGTCGGCGCGAATAAGACACCCATGAACTGCGTATAAAATCCTGTTCGTCAATATAATAACGAATATCTTCTGCTACTAGTTGCATCATGTCAAAGTCAGCGCCTTTGATAATGATACGTTCGCGGTTATCGCCTATTCCCATCAGATTCATCAGTCCGGCAGCGCCGCTCAGAGCATTTCCCGCTCCACCGCCTCCACGTCCGCCTCCGCTCATAGCATCGGAAACGGATATTTCCGTACCGGGCATGTCCGGCATTTTCGATTGTACATCTGCTTTAATATCAGCCATATTGCGTTTCTTTATCTTTTTATAATCTTCCTGTAAGATTAAGGTCATAGTGGCTTCTTCTTCGTTGATACGACTAATAACATCCTTTTTTTCAGGTATTTCATTCAATCGTTCTTCGAGCACTTTTACGACATTGTCGGTGCTTTCGAGCGTACTTCCCGTTCGCATCGTGACATGAATATTAAAACGGTCGGAATCAACTTCTTTCTTTGTACTTAACGTATTGGCAAGTGTCAGTACCAAAACGGCAATAAGCAGAATGATAGAACCGAAAATCGTTACACCCGGATTTCTCATACATGTTTTCAACAGCACAAGATAAATCTGCACGGGTCGTTGCGCCAATGATACCTTTTCATAAAAAACACTGTGCTTAGCCTTGTTTTTAAGCACGAAGTATGCGGTCATGGGTATGAACAGCAACGCCACAACCATGGAGATGAATAAGGTTGAAATGATAGATACGCCGATATGCTGTCCGATCAGTTTGAGCAGGAAATTGTCAGAAAAGACGAAAGGTAAGAACACGGTGATGGTTGTGAGAGTGGCTGCCACTATAGAACGCCATACTTCCTGCGTTCCCCGCGTAACGGATTTTTCAGCCGTTTCACCATTGCCCGACAAGCGATAAATATTTTCGAGCACAACAACACTGTTGTCCAACAACATACCAATGGCCAAAGCCATGCCTACAAGTGTTAAACTATTGATGGTCAATCCGGCATAATAAAATAAATTGAATGCGGTGAAAATCGAAACAGGCATCGAGAGGGCAATGAAAAATACCAATCGCTTGTTCTTTAGAAAAAACCAAAGTACAAATACAGCCAGAAGACCGCCAATCAGGGCGAGATGAATTATCTGATTTATATTGTCTTCCATCGTATCAGCCGTATTTGAGTCGATGACTATTTCAATATCCTGAGCAGCCAGCCTTTTATTCAGGGTTTCAATAACATCTTTTGTGCGATGAGATAAATCAATAAGATTGGCCTGCGCATCGTTAATGACTGATACAGAAACAGATTCCTTGCCGTTTACGCGACTGAAAGACGTTTCTTCTTTCAAATCGAAAAATACGGTGGCAATGTCTTTCAGGAGAACGGGTCCTGGCGCAACAACAACATTCTCGATATCAGATACTTTGTTGTATGTTGAATTTACATGAACAAAATATTGACGATCGGCCTCTTTGACGCTACCTGTGAAAACCCGCTCATTTTGATTTCTCCGGAGAACATTGCTTATAGTCCCTGTGGTAATATTCAGCGATTTACATGCCTCCTTGTCAAGTCGTATTTCAATCGCTTTCTGGCGTCCGCCATATACTTGAATTCCTGCAACGCCGTCAATATTTTCGAGTTCGCGTGCAATTTCCTCATCTACAATATTCCGCACTCTGTCAACGCCGCCGGTACCTCTGACCTGCAACGACATAAAACTGTTTCCCGCCATTGACGACAAATCAACTTTCTGTACGGATGTACGGAACCCTTCGGGCAAAGCAGATGACGTTTCATTCAGTTTTTCTTCAAGTCGTAACGATGTGATTTTCAGATTTACATTGTGTTTAAATTGTATTGTTATGGATGAACGGGTACTGCTTATTTCGGAGCGGATCTCGTCCGTACCGCCTATCGAACTGATGGCTCCTTCGAGCGGAATAATCACTTCCGATTCTACGTAAGCAGGATCCATTTCCTGTGGATAGCTGACTGTTACGTAAAGTATCGGAGCCTCCGCATTCGGATACAACTCTACCGGCAATTGCTTATACGACACATAGCCCAAAAGAGTTAGCGCAATAAACAACATGCTGATAGTTACCCTTCTATTTAACAGAAAATTCATATATTATTAATTATTATCCATTTATCGTCAAAAGTACCTTCTCTTTTTAAAACACCTGATTTCTTTATTTTTTCAAGATATTCTTGAACCGCAGAAGAATTATTATTCAAATTTTTTGATATTTCTTTTCTTGAAATTGATAGGTTCTTTTTTATCAAATGAATGATTTTATCATAGTTATCTGACCACCCAGTTTGACTTCCTTTTCGGGCTGTCTGACCACCAGGTTCATTCATTTGATTTCCTAAGGCTTTTTCTTTCAACATAAAAGTCGTTTTGATTTTGTCAATTGACGATTCAAAAATGACTTCTTTGCCGGTAAAAATTCGTTCAACTCTTGCTTCTGCCATAAATATTTCACTCAAATTCAATATACATATACTTGAAATTCAATATCAAGGCATTAAACTGCGTAATTATATCCTGCCCCAAGTTGCCATCGAATGATTTGTTAAAATCATATTCATTCAACGAGACAGATACGTTTGGAAGCGTGCCGCTTTTGCTTCCTATCCGGTAGGGAAAATCAGGCAATATATATTCGTCAACTTCAATCACTCCTCCGGCACTGCCTTTTTTGCCTTTTTGCAATGTACCCTTTTGTTCAATTTCCATTTTATGACTGTCAAAATATTTTTTTGATAATTCGGTAGTTCTTGCTCCCGTATCGAACGTGAATTGCAGTGTATCATTTTCGGAAAACAATTGAACAACAGGATTCAAACCATGCAGAAACATGTTGTTCAGATTTTTGTTTTGTGGCTCTTCCGGAATGAAAATTTTTCCATCCTTCTGCAAATGCACTTCATCCATCTGATTCAGGACAGGAAATCCGATAATTCCGTGTATTTCCAAATTTACAGAAGGAAAAGTCATTTGTTCAGCAGGCACAACCAAAAATACAACATTTTCAAACAAAATATCGCCAACGTAAAAACTGTCGGCAACGGTTAATTGTGTTTGCACGGAAAAACTGGTTGAGGTGCCAACTTTAATATCCGAATCGAAAACGGTTAATCCCATTTTTGATGCACAACTGTTCGTAATGACAGAAAAATTGGCACCGGTGTCGAAGACAAATTCATCCGCTATACCATCACATTTCACAGGTATTATTAAATGATTGAATTGATTACGGTATGTTTCAATTTCGCGATCGCCGTATTTGTGCATTTGTTGTGGTTTCACCTTTGACAAAGTACTAAATAATAATTTAACATTTTTATAATTAACAATTTCTGAACTATCCAAAACGTTTTCATATTGTTTTAACAAGGTGTCATAAATATCTGCCGCTTCTTTGTATTGATAAGCGTAAATGCAGTTACTTGCCTTTATTCCCAATATATCAGCGGTAGTTGTGTCGTTTTGTAATTTTCCGTATTTATCCAAAAGAATGGCCGCATAATTATTTGATTGCTGTCTATTGCCAAAAGCCATTTCACACCACATTTTATAATACAGTAACCGATCTTCAGACAGTTTACCTTTGACATTTTCAAGTTCGGTTCGAAGTTTGAAAAAATCCTTGTTTTCCAGTAACTTGGACAATTGTTTGTCAAATTTCGCGTCGCTTGCACCGTTAGAACATGCAAATAACAAAAATATACTGTTTAATAATAAAATTGTTTTCTTCATAATTCTATTTTCTTGTTTTCATTTTTTCAAACACGTAATAAACGCATGGAATCACGCAAAGACTCATCAATGTTGATGTTACCAAGCCTCCTATCACTGCTGTTACCATCGAAGAGCGCAGTTCGGCGCCTTCGCCAAAACTGATTGCCATTGGCAGCAAAGCAAGTATGGTAGTGAGAGTAGTCATCATTATCGGGCGTATTCTCTGCTGTCCTGCTTGTGCAATGGCTTCGGTCAGTTCCATGCTGCTTTTCAACTGATTAATTCTGTCTACCAGCAAAATCGAGTTATTGACGGCAATGCCGCCAAGCATAATAACACCGATAACTCCCATGATGTTGATGGTCGTACCTGTTATAAAAAACAGAAATACAGCGCCGACCAACGCAAGCGGAATCGTCAATAAAATGGTGAAGGGATGCAGTAACGATTCATAAAACGAAGCCAACATCATGTAAACGAGCACAACCGAAAGTATCAATGCAAACATAAGGCTTTTCATGGATTCCTGTCGCTTTTCTTCTTCGCCGGTTACTTTTATCGAATAGTTAGCAGGGAGAGGTATGTCTTCTATGGCTTTGTAAATCTGTTCCGCCGTTTTGTCGAGCGATTTTTTTGTATCCATGTCGGCATGTATCTTATTGATGCGACCTTGATTACGGCGAAAAATTTCTTTCGGCGCAAGCGAACTTTTTATCTCGGCAATTTCACGAAGCCGAAATTCTTGTCCGTTGTTGTTAATTTTTAAATCCTGCAAATCATTCATCGTAATATCCGGTAACTTTATTACTATATCCCTCATTTCGCCTTTGTAATCCATTTTTCCGGTATTACTACCTTGTAATTGATTGCTAATCTGTGATATAACAGTCGAAACAGCGATGTTGTTGATGCCTGCAACAGTCCGGTTAAGCGTAACAGTCAGTTCCGGAGCGCCGTCTGCCATGGACGACCTGACGTTAAAAACATCACCTATCGTTTGCATGCGTTGTAAAACTTCGTCCGAAATGGCTGAAATTTCATCAAGATCTTCGCCTTTAACTTCCACGATAATAGGAGATTCTTCATCTCCAAGCAATGAATTTAACGAATTGTTGTCCTGTTTGAATGTAAGTTCCATACCTTCGATACCAGAGGTTTGCAGTATTAATTGAGCAATGACGTCTTTTGTTTCTATTTGGCTTTTTTGCGACAGGATAACTTTCAGTGTCGCCGTATTTTCATCATCAAAAACATCATTATTGGAACTGCCTTTTCCGGCATGACTGTAGATGGTGCAAAGGCTGTCGTTACTAATACTGTAAATCATATTTTCCAGATTATTAACGACTTCATCCGTTCGTTCAAGACGTGTTCCTTCCGGAAGTTTCACCGAAACATTAAATGCTTTTCCTTCGGCATGAGGCAAAAACTCCGTTCCCAGAAAAGGCACTAAGAATATTGCAACAAGCAGAAAAACAGCAGAAATGAATATCACCAACCATCTGTTTTTCAGTAATTTATATATAAAATTCCCATATCCTTTAAATTGTAGCATCTCAGACTGCGGTTTTTCTATTTTTTTCTTTCCTATCATTTTGCCGTACATCATGGGAATAACGAGTAAAGCAACGAAAATAGAAGCAATTTGAGAAAATGCTACTGTCCAAGCCTGATCTTTAAACAGTTCGCCAGAAGCGCCATGCAGATAGACTATCGGCAAAAAGACGATGATAGATGACAATGTTGCGGTTACAACCGCACCCGAAACATCATAGGTGCCGTTTATTATCGCATCTTTTCGCGACATGCCACTTTCCTGATTTCGGAAAATACTCTCTATCACCACAATAGCATTATCAATCAACATGCCGCCGCCCAATGCCAATCCGCTCAAAGTCATTATGTTGAGCGTTAATCCTCCGAAATACATCATATTGAAGGTTGCAATCAGCGAAATAGGTATAGAAATACTGACAATCAGCGTAGTACCTACTCTGCGTAAAAAGATAAATAAAACAATAACAGCAAGGGCAAGTCCCAGTAATGCGCTACTTTTCACTTCGTCGATAGCAGATTCGATAAACGTTCCCTGATCGCTGATTATCCGGAAGTTATAACCCGGTAATGCTTGTGCGATTATTTTCAGTTGCTTTTCAATTAAATCAACAACTCTTACGGTATTTGATTGCATTTCCTTGTAAACAGACAGACCAATACAGCGTTTGCCGTTCAAACGTACAATATTCTCCGGACGAGCGTTTTCAAATTGAATATCAGCCACTTCACCAAGCATTAACGGCGCTTTTTCGACTGTTACAAGATTTTGGGACGTTGAGGTTTGCTCGGTTGCTTTATAACTTATTATCAGGTTCTTAAAATCGTTTTCCGACATAAAGAGCGAAGAACTCTTCACAATGTACTGCAATCCGAGTTCGCTGACACGACCACCGGAAATACTCTGATTATTAGCCTGTATTCTCTGTGCAATATTGTCAATCGTTACTCCAAAAGCCATCAGTTTATACGGGTCGGTTTTAATGCTCAATTCAAGTTTTTCTTCTCCCGAAAGTTCCACTTCGGCAACACCTTCAATACGAATAAGTTCATTACGGATATAACTTTCCGCCATTTTGCGCAGTTCCGCCATGTCAGTAATCGTGTTGTGCGCCATGGCAATCAAAACGACAGGGTCGGCATTCGGATCGTGTTGAGTGATGTTAATCGACTCTATACCTTCTGCTTGCAGAAATGTATTCATCGCTTTCTGTAAATCAAGAAATGCTTCATCCATATTTTTGTTTTGCACATATTCAACGGTAATACGCGCCGAACCGGCTTTGATAACAGTTGATACCTGCGTCACATCCGTTTGCCGGATAGCCATGGATTCCATGTTCTCAATAAACATTTTTTCTATTTCTTCGGGCGGACGTTCGCCTGCTTCCACTTCAACAAACAGACGCGGCGTATTTATTTCGGGCATCAAATCCACATTCAGACGGTCGTATGAAATCTTTCCCAGCAACAGGATTGCCAGCACAATCATACATATCGCAACAGGATTGTTTATTGCAAATCTAATTAGATTCTTCATTTATTTTAATACTTTAACTCGACTGTTTTCTCTTAAAGTTTCATAACCCCTGATAATCAGGTTGTCATTTTCCCATAGTCCCTCCTTAATCTCAATATTATCTTCGTCCTCAAGCCCTGTTGTGATGTTTTTGACAACAGCTGTATTTTTTTCTACTATATAAACGTACTTTCTGTTTCTGTTTGAAAGAATTACGTTTTTAGGAATAACAATAGCATTTTCTGCTTTATCTACAACAATATCTGCTTTTACAAACATACCCGGACGAATTTTCAGGGCTTTATTGTCAATCAGGATTATTCCTTTGAATGTACGTGTTTCGGTACTTATTGCAGGCGAAAGTTCGCTGATTATACCCTTTAAGGTATCGTAGGGAAGCGTGTAGTGAGTGATATAAACCGGTTGATTGGTTTGCACATATTCAATATTGCTTTCGGGCAGATTTATCTCGACGTACATGCTTGAGTAATCCATCACGCCGACCATGAGGCTGCCTTGTGAAACCTTGCTGTTTTGCGTATAATGAGGCAGGGTAACAATTACTCCGTCGAAAGGTGCGTAAATATTCATCTTTTCAAGGTTAATTTGTGCATTTTCAAGCTCGTAGCGCGCGTTTGTAACGCGAACATCCGTATTTCGCATTTCACTGAGCGTTACGCCGCCTTTTTCATAGAGCGCTTTTTGTTTGCTTTGTTCCTGTTCGGAAATTTCGAGGTTTAGTTTTTTCGATTCGATAGCAATACCATTCTCATACTCTTCATTATCAAGGCGTATGATAAGTTGTCCTTTTTTGACGGCATCACCGAGTTTAAACGGTTTACCTGTTCGCCCGTTTGTTTGCAGACGATATAAGCCCGTCGTTTCTGAATTTAGTTCAACACCATTGATTGATTGCGCAGTGCCACTGGTATTGATCAGTTTGCTGACAGAGCCTTTTTTTATTTCTAGCACCGACACGGGTGTTTCTATGTCGTTCTGATTGCTTTGCGGTTGATTGCGACACGCTGCAAGCGCTACGACTGATGTTAATACAAAAAAAACACTTTTAAGTTTCATATATATAATAAATTCTTAGTTTTTAACTTTCAATTCTCTCACCGGTACGATTGGAACGTCTTTTTCAAAATCGTACAAAGATAGAATTTTTAGATTTAAGAGTTCTATCTTGTAGTTGATAAGCGTTTGAGAATAAGATATTTTCCTGTTCGACAATTGCGTTTGAAACTGACTTATTTCCATACCCGTAAGATCGCCTTCGCGATAACGTGTAAGGTTCAGATCATAAGTAAGTTGTGCGTTACGGACACTCTTCTCTGCTATATCTATCTGTGTACGAAGGTTTTCTAAACGTCTCCATACTTGACGGATATTCAATTCTATATTGATTTTTTCATCTTGCTGTTCGAGTTTGGCAATTGTTTGAGCCGTTTTTTGCGCCTGAACACGTGCTTTTTTCTCGCCCCAATCGAAAATGGGAACAGTGAAACTTATGGCTACTCTAGGATTTTGCGTTGGATTGTCGTAAATGTTGCCGAATCGCTCGTGGTCGCCTATGATACCTATTGATAATGAAACATCGCCTTTGAACTCATTAAGGCTCTTTGTCTGGATCATTTGCAATTCGGAGAGTTCTATGTCGATTTCACGCTGACGGATCTCCATCCTCGAAGTAAGTCCCTTATTAATAGCGACTTCAAGATTTATTAAAACAGGATTTACATTAACGGTTGCAATCACTTCGATACTGTCGTTGAGCGACATTCCAAGACTCTGTTTCAGTACGTCTTCTGCATTTTCGAGCGATACAATCCGCTCTTCCATTGATGATTGCGCTGTTGCCAGATTCACTTCTGCCTGATACAACTCTTCTTTTGCCGACAAATCCGCTTCTACTTTATTTTTAATGATTTCATAACTTTGTTTGGCGTTCTCAAATTCTTCTTTGCTGATTTCGAGATTGCTTTGCGCCATATAAACGGCATAAAATTGATTTGTTATATTTCGCTCGGTATTAAGGCGTTGTAAGGCGTAACTGATGCCGGCATTTTCGTAATCGAACTCAATTTGTTTTAATTCCATTTTACGGCGGTTGTACGTAAAGAGCGGCTGTGTGAGTTGCAGGTAAAGGTCGTTACTGAATGCTTTGTTGCGATTGCTCAAACCTTCGACGATGGAACTGTTATCCTGCCATCCGAACGTATTGATAAGCGAAACAACACCATCGGTGAGGAGAATCGGCTGCGCCACCTGAAAAGTTCCGCTCGAATTGAACGATTCGTTGGTGTACCACTGCGAAAGGCGATTGTCGAAACGGCGTGTTCTGTTGTATGTCACCGGATTCAGATTCAACGAGAACCGTGATTTCAACGAAGCTCTTTGCGCCACAAGATTCGACTGATACCTTTCGAGATTCAGCTTTGTACGCTGCAGTGTCGGGTTATTTTCTTCGGCAATATCCAGCGCTTTTTCAATAGTTATCGGTTCTTGTGCAGAAATGACACTACTTATAAAAACCGGCAATAACACCAAAAGTATTTTAAAAAATCGTAACATAATATATATTCATTTTTTATTTATAAACTTTCTTATTCGGAGCTTTTTTTAAATTTTCAGATCCTCAAATTTTCAAATTCACCGCCTCACCGCTTTCACTGCATCAGCAGTTACCATGCGACTCTTAAATTCGTTAGATAACACCACCTCGACCGTATCGCCATTAAAGAAATATGTATCTATCAGATTCCAACCTTCTTCGATATTCCTGGTATTGAGATAGGCATTTTCTTCGGAACCATCATACCTCACTTTAAAATTATATTCGGCATCTTCACCGCGTCTGCGACCTCCGCCGCCCCCGCCCCAGCCTCTTCCCCCTTGGCGATTTTCCTGACGGAACGTGTAATAATACAAATCATATCTGCCTGCCGCCGAAATCGGAATTTTCCATGTTGCCGTTTGGCTACCGCTGCCGCTCTTTATAACATAAGCCGAACGTACATGCGTTCCATAATATTTATCATTAGTGGTAAGCGTCCATTGAAGCGGTGGCCGCCAATCCGAAACGCCTTGATAAAGGAATGAATTGTCTTCTATACGGTCGAGCAATTGTGGCAAAATACCCACAATGTCAGGTTTTGAAAGTGAAAAAAGCAGCGAATCTTCATTATCAACAATAATTTCTCCGGCAATTGCCAGTTCGGGATTATTGATTACAAAATCTCCCTCTTCATCGACGGTTCGGTTGCGTTCCCTGATAATATTATTGATCGGTAAATTTATGATATTAGGCAAATTGGCAGAAATAAGTGTATTGATTTCAATTGAACGCGGAGCGTCGTCCCAAACAGAAACGAATTGCTTGGTCTCATGTGCTTTAAGCGATACCTTACGCAATGCTCTCGGGTCGTAAAGATTATTATTCCAGCCGCCCATTCTCGCTTCGATATTTACGATTCCGTCATTATCCGAATCGTTGGTTATTTGGAATTTAACGACAAATGATTCATAAGCGCGGTTGGTTATTTGCGTTACCTCCGGCAGATTTATAATATATATCGGCATAGGTGTAGGATAATTCCATGCCGCTATTGGCGAATAAATGTCCACATCTGTCATATGTCCCATTGTGTCAAGCAGATGTTCGAAATTTATATTTGTAAAAACATTTTTCTGCAAAACAGCTCTCAGAGAATCTCTAAATTCCCTGTAGCCGATACTTTCTTCGGCGGGAGCAAACAGATAATTCGCTTTTAAAGCGATGACATTGTCGAGCAAATCACGATGTTCTACGTTGGAAAGCAATTCTTTAAACGAATATTTTTCCATCAGTATATTGGCTTTTTCGTTGTTGCTCAAACCGTTCATTTGGCGGACCCAATTATTATTGTCGGTTCTGTTTTGTAAATACAACTCTATTAGTCGATTGGAAATAGGCCATTCGGACGAGAATATATTATATCTGAAATTGAAAAATTGCGGAAATATAAAATAAGGATTTGATTGCATGGTAACATTGACAGTGCCTCGATTTTGTGACCAGGCGAAGTTGCTTTCCGTTCGTCTGAACAGCCAGAGAAAAGCATTAAACGTTCTCATGGCAGCTTCATAATCATTTATTTCCTGTCCATTTCTTTTGGCCCACTCTTTCTCTCTTTTGGCACGTTGTGCAAAATTTGCTTCGTCGAACAGACTGCCTCTTTCGGGAAACAATACCATTTCCGGTTGCATTTTGTCTTGCGCTTGCGACCATGTGCGGACGTATGTAAAAAATTGAACGGGAACCTCAACAACAGAAAACCTCTTGAACGAGTAATCAAGCGAATACTGGTTTTCAAAAGACGCCAGCACATTTCTTATCTGCGAAGGAATTGTGTCAATGATGGAATCAAAAACGGAAGTAAAATTATCATGCCCTTTTAAATACCAAACACTGAAAAGCATACTGTCCACTTCAATGCTTTTATGTTCGTAATCGCCTATTAACAATGTAATGGAGGGCGAGGGGAAATCCGTCTTGTATGTATAAATATTGCCGACGGAATCTATTTCGGACCTCCCTTGCGAAATGGCTTTCAGATTGTTTAAAGTTTTTACCGTCAAACTGAAATTGCTGAAAAACGCCTGCTGCCAGTCGGGATTTGTGCTGCTGTATGATGTTCCGGGACGGGGATACCAATAGGTTTCGGGCGTAAACAAGATATAATCGGACGTTTGAAAACTGTATTTTTTATCTATCCGGAATACCTCTTTTGAATAGGATTCCTGTAAAATCTCTTCCGGAATATCAAGATAACAGAAACTGTCGTCTATTCGTCCATCATATTTTATAGAAAACATTGCGCTGTCTCCTTTCATAAGTTCTCTGCCAAATTCTATATTAATAATCTGGTTATCGCGAAAATAGGTTAACATTTTGCCGTTTTCGCTTATTTCGCTTATCGAGAGGGCAGGATTCAGGCAAAAAGTGAATTTGCTTGAGTTTTCCAGTGCAATCGCTTTCATTTTGACTTCCGACGAGAAACCCTCCTGTTTTTGTTCAACCTTTATCTCGTAGGTTTCAACAATCATTTTTGCCGAATGGACATACTTGTTGTTTACTTCCGTATATAACGCTCGTTTTTTTTCCCGACCTAAAATAGAATCAATATGTCTGTAACCTGAGGCTAACCCAATAAATAAAAAACAACTTCCCAACGCCAGCCAGCGATATTTTCCGTATTCGTTATTGGGAAGTCTTCGGAAGAGAAAAATCACAATGCATATAAATCCCAAACCTGTCAGTAAATAGATAAGACGATGATTTATCAGAACTTCAAAATTGCTAAATCCTACTATCGAGGATTTGATTAAAGGCAAATTATATACCATGTAGTCGAACACATAATAGAATTTATCTTCAATATAAAACAATGTGAGACCTATGTATCCGAGCAATAATACAAAAGTTATCGCCTGGTTTTTAAATATCAGCATCATTCCGACCGAAAGGCCGAAAATATAAATCAAAGTCGGGATACAAATCAGCAGAAAATACGTAACATAAGCCAATATATCAACATGAACGCCCGATACAAGATTTAAAATCACAACCAGCGCAATAATTAACAGGTCAAGACGAAGAAATACATTCAGATTGCCCCAAATTTTTCCGATAACATATTCGGCATTGCTTAACGGATGAACATAAAAGACCTCCGAAGTGTCGAGTTTTTTGTCGGCTTTCAGAAATTCGGACGACAGAAAGACCGCAATTACGGCCTGTCCCGTATTGAGAAGCAACAGATTTATGTATGGAATATTCGCAGAAATAGATTTTACCATCCACGAAAGATTATTTTCTTCGATTATCAGCGTCATTAAATTAAAAAATGACAGGAATAATACGGAAACGATAAAGAATATCCGGTAAAACCAGCTTCTCATCAACAATTTGCTTTCGTATTTCGCAACAGACCTTATGTTATTAAAATAATCCAAAGTAATATTTATTTTTCATTTAGATTAATCATTTGTCCAACGGTTTAATCTCTTCTCCATAAAATATACATAAGCGTGTTCAAGATTGGGTGGATAAGGCTCGGCATTGTAACCTTCCATTTCTTCGGCTATTACCTGTACTTCCCAGCCGCTACCGGCAGGAATAGTGGAAATAACCGGATATTTTTTGTCTATTTCAGGCAAATCATCTCCTCCGATTCTCACTTTCCATACTTTGCCTTCGGCTGCTTTCAGCATATCTTGCGGCGCGCCGTAAAATGCCACTTCGCCCCTGTTCATTAAAGCCATACAGTTACAACTGCTCGAAATATCTCCTACGATATGCGTTGATAATATAATGGCTACATCTTGCTTGCTGATTTCTCCGAGCAAATTTCGGAATCGGATGCGTTCTTCGGGATCAAGACCGGTCGTAGGCTCATCGACGATGATAAGTTTCGGATGATGAATCAATGCCTGCGCAATGCCTAAGCGCCGTTTCATTCCGCCGGACAATTTTCCCGCATAACGTTCCTTGACGTCAAACAATCCAACGCTTTCAAGCATCCTGTCTACGGCTTCTCGCCGCTGTTTTCTGTTATTCATGCCGGAAAGACGCGCAGCATAATCAAGAAATTCATACGTTTTATATTTGGCGAAAAACCTGAAATCCTGCGGAAGGTAACCAAGTATTTTGCGTACTTCCTTTCGCTCCTTTTTAAGGTCGTAGCCGAAGATATCTACCTCGCCCGTCGTTGGTTCCATCAACGCTACGAGGATGCGCATCAATGTCGATTTGCCGGCGCCGTTAGGACCGAGCAAACCGAACATCCCGGTCGGGATTTCCATGCTGATATCTTTCAGAGCATGGTTTCCGTTGGGATAGCGTTTGTTTAAGTTTCTTATCGATATGCTCACTTCTGTATAGGGTTTAATATAGTTATCGTTTTATTCCTCTGCCAGGAGTTTTTTTACCGTTTCAGAGATGGCGCGGCCTTCGGCTTTACCGGAAAGTAACCTGCTTGCCGCTCCCATTACTTTACCCATGTCTTTTATGCCCGAAGCGCCTGTTTGCGCTATGATTTTTTTACATTCGGATTCAACTTCCGAGGGAGATAATTGTTTGGGCAAATAACTTTCCATGACGCGCACCTGCTCGATTTCGACTTCGGCGAGGTCGGGGCGATTCTGGGAGGTATATATTTGCGCCGAATCTTTGCCCTGTTTCACCAGCTTTTGAATGATTTTCAAGGCGTCGTCGTCCGAGAGTACGACGTTTGCGCCGGGGGCGGTTTTGGCTTCGAGGAAGTACTTTTTTACATTGCGTAAGGCTTCCAGTTTCACCTTGTCTTTTGCTAACATTGCGGATTTTATATCGCCGCTTATTTGATCGAACAAATTCATAATCTTTCTTTTTATCGTTTGTATGTTACATTTTTGCGCAAAAATAACATTATATTTATTTGCTTGACGGAATTATACAATTATTAACATGCATAGCGCCTGTTTTTAAGATATCTTAATCTTTGAAGGTTTTCCGGCGGCGTACGGGGAGGAGAAATCCAATGCATGGCCGGCATTTATTTACGCTTTTTTCGTTTCATGCACTTGGAAATTCGGATTTTTCATGTAATTTTGCATTCATTATGAGAAAAATGAACATTGTATCAAAAACAGAGTATAAATGCCTTCAAATTAAGAATCATGAAAGTAATCTTTGACTGTGAAAGACTGAAATATCCCTATACCGGACTGTATGAATATTGTGTCCAACTCGGAATGGCTTTAAAAGCTGCCGCCGGAACGACGAACGAAACTGCGTTTTACGTTCCTTCAAAATACAAAAATGCCTTCGGCAACGACTCCACATATTATATACACTCAAGCGTCCACAAATTCCTGCCCCTCAAAATAAAACAGGCCGACATCTGGCATTCTTCCAACGCCCAGCCGCCGTTCGTCGAATGTCCGCGCGGGATGAAACGCATCCTGACGATTCACGACCTTAACTTCCTGTATGAAAAATCCTCGCTGAGGAAAATTAACAAATACCTGAAAGCTTTTCAAAACAGCGTCGCACGCGCCGACGCCATTATCGCACCTTCGGAATACGCAAAAAACGACATCGTGCGTCACCTCAATCCGGAAGGCAAACCCGTCTTCGTCGTATACAACGGATGCAATGTCGTCGAATCACCCCCCTGCCATGCTCCCCTCTACCGTCCGGATGTTCCCTTCCTCTTTGCGATGGGAACGGTTTTGCCCAAAAAGAACTTTCATGTCCTCCCCTGTTTGCTCGCCGGCAACGACTGGGAACTCATCATCGCCGGAAAGGGAAACGACAACTATATCCGAAAAATAGAGGAAGAAGCAAAAAAACACAACGTTGCACACAGGGTGATACTCACCGGAGCGATAAACAACGAAGACAAACACTGGTATCTGAAAAACTGCCTGGCATTTTTATTCCCCTCGCTGGCCGAAGGATTCGGAATACCGCCCGTCGAAGCCATGCGCTTCGGGAAGCCTGTATTCCTCTCAAGAAAGACCTCATTACCTGAAGTGGGCGGAAAACACGCCTATTATTTCGACGATTTCGACCCGCATAACATGCGCGACGCCTTCAACAAAGGCATGAACCATTACGAAAAGAACCATACCGCGCCGCTGATCGCAGAACATGCCCGCCGGTTCGACTGGAACAAAACCGCCCACACCTGCTGGGAGATATATAAATTGCTCCTCGGAGCGTAATACATGAATTTCTTTCACGATGAATGCCACGCTCATGAACAAAAATATCGCTCTCGTCGAACTGGGAGGCTCGCATTCCGAATGTATGCACCTGCAAATAAAAGCGCTTAAAGAAGCCGGATACAGGGTGTTCCTCATCTGCAATGCGTCGCTCTGCGACGACTTTCCGGATAAGACGCTTTTCGACGGTTTGCAGACGCACCACGACACACGTTCGCTCAAATGCAGAATGAAAATCATCATGGAAACGAAAAAGTTCCTCAAAAGAAACAACATCTCCACCGTCGTTTTCAATACTGTGGAAATAAGCCTCATAAGAAACCTGACAGTCTTTTCTCCGTGCTCGACGGCCAGCTATATTGGCGTGGTGCACAACGGGAGATACCTCGAAAACTCCGCAAGCTGCAGAATAATCTCCCGAAAGGTAAAAAAATTCTTCGTATTGAGCCATTTCATTAAAGAACATTTAAACATCCGGCCAGGCATCGAGGTGGGCGCTTTCTATCCCGTCTATTATCCCCCGTACGGAGAGGCAAACATTGCGCCAAAGAAGAGCGACGAAATATGGATCATCGTACCCGGCGCCATCTCGCCACAGAAAAAAGACCTCGACTTGCTGCTCAACGCCCTTGAGAGGAATCGCCTCCACCCCTGGGTACGCATCATCCTGCTGGGAAGAATCGACGCGCAAACAGCGCCGCAACATGCGCGGCGGATTGCCGCCATTGCGCAGTCAAACAACATCACCACCTTTTCGGATCGCGTGAGAAACGACGTCTTTCATACATACATGAAACATGCCGACCTCGTCATGCCGCTCATACACGCCGACAACTACGGCGCTTTCCGAATATCCGGAGCATACAACCTCGCCCGCGGATATAAAACCCCATTACTGCTGGAGGAGGAGCAAAAAAATTGCCCGGACTTTGAACGCATCGCCCTGTTTTACGACAAATCGCAAGATGCGGTCATGCAAATCAACGCTCTGGCCGAAAACAGGGCGATAATAAAACAGTGCAAAGAATTTTTGCGCACGCATCCCGACTGCGATACGCAAACGCAGTGCAGGGCGTACATCGAGTTTATAACAAAGTAATATACCGCAATAAATATTCTGAACGCATGAAAATAGGATTCGACGCCAAACGAGCCGTCCAAAACAATACCGGACTGGGGAACTACAGCCGCTACGTTATCGAAATTTTATCGGACTTTTTTTTCGCCAACCACTACGTCCTCTTCGCCCCCAGGCGAAAAGAAAACAGCCGACTGAAAAATATCCTCTCAAAAACAAACATTTCTTTCGTTTTCCCCGCCGGAATTGCCGGACTCCTCTCCGTTTTCTGGCGCATCGGCGGCATAAAGAAGAACATCAGGCAAAACGGCGTCGAAATCTTCCACGGGCTTAGCAACGAACTGCCCTTTGGCATCAGGAACGCGGGCGTAAAATCCGTCGTCACGATACACGACTTGATATTCGTGCGCTATCCCGAATACTACAACCTCTTCGACCGGATAATATACCGTTTCAAATCCCGATACGCCTGCCGGATGGCCAATAAAATCATCGCCGTGAGCGAATGTACAAAACGCGACGTGGTTGCGCTCTTTCATGTTCCGGAAGAAAAAATCGAAGTCGTATACCAGGGCTGCCATCCCGTCTTCGGACAGAAGGCGACGGACGAAAAGAAAACCGCCGTCAGGGAAAAATACCGTCTGCCTGCCCTCTTCATCCTCAACGTCGGAAGCGTCGAGCCGCGCAAGAACCTTCTCCTGGCGCTGAAAACGCTCAAACATCTTCCGGACGACGTTCACCTGGTGGCCGCCGGCAAACCCACCGCCTATCAGACGAAAGTAGAACAGTATGCACAAAAAAACCGCCTCCGTTCGAGGCTACACCTCTTAAACGACGTTGCATTTGAAGACTTGCCCGCCTTATATCAGTTGGCTGCCGTATTCGTATATCCGTCTTTTTTTGAAGGATTCGGGATTCCGGTCATCGAAGCGCTGCATTGCGGGCTTCCCGTCGTGGCCGCTACCGGTTCCTGCCTCGAAGAAGCCGGAGGCCCCGACTCGATGTACGTCGATCCCGAAGACGACGTCCTTCTCGCTTCCCGAATCGCGAAAATACTTTCCGACAAAGAGCTGGCAAAACGGATGAGCGAGAAAGGCAAAGTATATGTGAAGCGTTTCTCGAAAGAAAACGTCGCCGAAAACCTGATGAAAGTATACAAATCCCTTTGATTTCCTCACGACAGGACTTCCGCCGTCGCCATCGCTGCGAAGGATAACGACGACGGATGATTTTACGTGCACGACAAACGAAATTCCGTGCACGACAAACGATTTTCCGTGTACGACAAATGATTTTCCGTGTACGACAAATGATTTTCCGTGTACGACAAATGATTTTCCGTGCACGTAAAATGATTTTCTGCCGTAGTAAAATGATTTTCCGTGTACGTAAAATCATTTTCTGCCGTAGTAAAATCATTTTCTGCCGTAGTAAAATGATTTTCTGCTGTAGTAAAATCATTTTTTGCCGTAGAAAAATCATTTTTTGCCGCAGTAAAATGATTTTCTGCCGCAGTAAAATCAGTTTTTGCCGCAGTAAAATGATTTTTTGCCGCAGGAAAATGATTTTTTTTCGTAGCAATTCGGCGGGAAGGGCATGGTTTTACATGCTCCTGTCACTGCGCACAGGCGGCTGTGCACAGGATGGGAGCGGAGGTATGGAAACGTATGGTGTACGCGGGGATTATTTTCGCGGGAGGGTTAAGCCTTTTTTTTGGCGTATTTTCTCTTTGCGGGGGGTTTTTGGGAAGTATTTTCTATAATGGTTTTACATTCCAGGAGGGTCAGTTTTGCGGGGTCGACGTCGTTTGGAATTTTGTAGTTATTGCCTTCGAAGGAGATGTAGGGGCCGAAACGTCCGTTTTTTATTTCGAGAGCGGGTTCTTCGTCGAAAGTTTTGATGAATTTTTCCTGTTCTTTTTTGTTTTTTTCCTTAATCAGTCGGATGGCGGCTTCTTCGGTGATAGAGTAGGGGCTTATGTCTTTGGGGATGGAGACAAATTTGCTGCCATAGCGCAGAAACGGTCCGAAGCGTCCGACGGCAGCAATGATGTTTTCGTCGTCATAGCGTCCGACGGTTCTTGGGAGGGAGAAAAGTTTTAAAGCTTCGTCGAGGGTAATTGTTTCGATGGACTGTCCTTTGAGGAGGGAGGCAAATTGTGGCTTGTCGTCTTTGTTGTCGGCGTTGGCGAGGCCAATTTGTACGACAGGGCCGTATCTTCCGATTTTTACAAACACGGGTTTTCCGCTTTTCGGGTCTGTTCCTATCTGTCGTTCTCCTATTTTTCGTTCGGTTTTCAGTGCGGCGGCGGCTTCTACGGTGGGGTGGAAGGCGTCGTAGAAATTTTTCATCAATGCAGTCCATTCCATTTTTCCTTCGGCGATGGCGTCAAATTCTTTTTCGACCTTTGCCGTGAAGTTATAATCGAGGATGCGCGGGAAATATTTGATGAGGAAGTCGTTTACGATGGCGCCTGTGTCGGTCGGCATAAGTTTGTTGCGGTCGGCTCCGAAGGTTTCCATCTTGTCGAGGCTTGCAATGTGTGCGTCTTTGAGGATTAAAACGTTGAATGCGCGTTCAGTTCCGTCTCTGTCGCCTCTGAAGACGTATTCCCTGTTTTGAATGGTCTGTATGGTGGGTGCGTATGTAGAAGGCCGTCCGATGCCGAGTTCTTCGAGGTGGTGAACGAGGCTTGCTTCGGTGTATCTGTAAGGCCGCTGTGAGAATCGTTCGGTGGCGGTAATATCTTTGGGGAGAAGTTTGTCGTTTTTGTTCACCGGCGGCAGGAGTCCGTTCTCCTGTTCGTCGTCGCCGTCGTCGTCGCCGCTTTCCATGTAGACGTGCAGGAATCCGTCGAAAACGATGATTTCGCCTGTTGCAATAAATTTTTCTTCTTTTTTGTTGGAAATGCCGACGGTGATGAGGGTCTTTTCGAGTTGCGCGTCGGCCATTTGCGAGGCGATGGTGCGTTTGAAGATCAAATCGTAGAGTCGTTTTTCCTGGGCGTTGCCGCTGATTTCCGGCGCGCTCATGTAGGCGGGACGTATGGCTTCGTGGGCTTCCTGCGCGCCCTTGCTTTTGGTGTGGTATTTGCGCAGGCGGCAGTATTTTTCTCCGTAAGATTCGATGATGGCTTCTTTGCTTGTATTCAAAGCCAGGTCGCTCAGGTTCACGGAATCGGTGCGCATGTAGGTGATGTATCCCGATTCATATAATTTCTGCGCGATCATCATGGTCTGCGATACGGAGAAGCCGAGTTTTCTTGCGGCTTCCTGCTGTAGCGTAGAAGTGGTGAAGGGAGGGGCGGGAGATTTGACGACGGGTTTGGTCGTAATGTCTTCGATGAAGAAGCTGGCTTTGGCGCAGGATTCGAGGAAGTCGTACGCTTCTTTTTTGTTTTTGGGACGTTTGTTCAGTTTTGCGGTCAGAAGGGCTGTTCCGTCGGGCAGAATGAAGTTGGCAACGACCCTGTAGGAAGCTTCGGCCTTGAAGGCGGCTATTTCTCTTTCTCTTTCCACGATCAGTCGTACGGCCACCGACTGTACGCGCCCTGCCGAGAGGGCAGGTTTTACTTTCCTCCACAGTATGGGCGATACCTCGAATCCTACGATTCTGTCAAGCACGCGGCGTGCCTGTTGCGCATTGACAAGATTCAAGTCGATTTTGCGGGGGGTTTCCAGCGCGTTTAAAATTGCGTTCTTTGTGATCTCATGAAAAACGATACGTTCGGTGTTTTCTTCGTCGAGGCGAAGCACTTGTGAGAGATGCCATGCGATGGCTTCTCCTTCGCGGTCTTCGTCGGAGGCGATTAATACGGTTTGGGCGGCGGCGGCGGCTTTTTTGAGTTCCGAGACGAGTTTTTTCTTCTCGTCGGGCACAACGTATTCGGGAGCGAAATCATGTTCTACATCGATACCAAATTCTTTTTGTTTCAAATCACGGATATGTCCGTAGCTTGACATTACTTTGTAGCCAGTCCCCAGAAATTTTTCGATGGTTTTCGCTTTGGCTGGGGATTCGACGATTACGAGATTGTTTTCCATATCTTTCTTTTTTTTTATAACGCCGCAAAGGTAGTAATTTTTATTTTAGGGCAAAGCGTAAAGGGTGGATGGAGAATGTAAAAATCCTCTGCCGGCGTTATCGCAACAGGGGCAGAGGATTTTCGTTACGGGGAGAAAGGGTTATTTATTTTCTTCTGCGGGAGGTTTCGAGAGAAGAAAGTCGATGCTGCGTATTATCTCGCCGGCTTCTTTGTCGGGTAAGGAATAAACGTTTCCCTGGACGTCTTTTTCCCGGGTTGCCGCAGGAGAGATCGTTTTGTCGGGCGCCTGTTCGACTGCATCAAAGACTTTGTCGTCGGGAAGCGTTTCCTTTTCTTTGTCTTTGGAGATTATCTCCACTATTCCGTCGACGACTTTTACTCCGTATTTCTTTTCAAA
The DNA here is from genome assembly GCA_031278765.1 of Tannerella sp. GTDB lineage: Bacteria > Bacteroidota > Bacteroidia > Bacteroidales > Tannerellaceae > Tannerella. Next base: position 24,778 of record JAITJX010000175.1, read on the forward strand.
GATTTCAAACATGTCTTTGTTTTTGATAACAGTTATTGATTCGATTGTTGTCGTCTTGATGTTTGAAATGTCGTCGACGACTTTGCCATCAATAATATATACCACATTAGCTTTGTTGTTCCCTCTGATACGGAGCACATCGTCGGTTTCTTCTCCCGATGGCGTTGTTTTCATTTTTTCCAACTTGTCCGTTGCTTGTTTAGAACAACTCGTGTGTGCTGCCAAAAGGCAGATGGTTAGTGCAATTGCCGGCATGAGTTTGATCCATGCGCTTGATTTTCTTTTTGTCTCCATAATCATTTTAATACGTTTTTTAGTTAATAAGGTACTGAAATTGTTTCCGAATTTGTTTGTAATGGAATCGGAAGTGTTAAATAGCAATAATGAAAGGTATTCGTTTTTGTTTATGCCCGAAAGTATGACAGCTTCGTCTGCCGTGTATTCGTGAATGGCGTGTAATTCCTTTTCATAGAGATAAACAAAAGGATTAAACCATTGCAAGGCTTTTACGAGTTCGTAAAGTATCAAATCTGCCGTATGATATTCCGTGACATGTTTCTTTTCGTGGAGTATTATCCGCATCGTCTCAATTTTATCATATCGATTTTCAGGAATGAATATATATTTAAAGAATGAAAAGGGGGAATAATTCTTTTTTGTCATTATGATAAGGTTGCCGTCCATTATTTCTTTCTTTGATTTTATAATCAAAAAACTGATTTTTATTAATTGCATAACGAATATTATCAATGAAATTGCTACTCCCGAATAATAAGCGGCGCTTATCAGTTTTATCCACGAGAAGTGTTTTACGGCGTTTCCTGTAACCGTTATCAATGGCAGATAGAGGTTGTTGCGTACCATTCCGGGGATTTCTACAGGAGATGAAAACGAAAGTTCCGGATGGATGAAAGGATAAAGGAACGCAAAAACCATGGACGAAAGCAAGCAGTATCTGTTTAGACGAAAACAACGTCCGTTCTTCATAAATATGCGATATACGAGGTAATAAATCATCAATACCAGCGCCGTTTCGCCGGTCAGGGTAAATAAATTATTGTCCATGTCGTTTCTTTTTAATGATTTTCCTGATTTTTCTTAATGATTTCCCGGATTTCATCCAGGTCTTTTAGCGTAATGTTTCTGTTATTAGCAAAAAATGAGACAATATTCTTGAACGAATTGTCAAAATAATTTCTTGCCATATCTTGTAACAGCATTTCTGAATAATTTTCCTTGCTTACCAAAGGATGATAGCGATGTGTCTTCCCGAAAACATTGTAACCTATAAATCCTTTTTTCTCCAAGATTCTAACGACCGTAAGCGCCGTATTATAGGCAGGTTTGGGTTCGGGAAGCGCTTCCATGATTTCACTGGCAAAGCCTTGCTTGATCTGCCACAAGGACTGCATAATCTGTTCTTCTGCTTTTGTTAATGACTTCATTTTTCTTATGTTTGAATTTCGGTGCAAAGATAAAATGAAAAAATTAATTATACAACTAAAAACATAGTTAAAAATCTAAAAAAGATAAATTATCGAGCGAGCGCGGTCAAAATGTTTTCACGAAATGTTTGTTTCCTGCAATCCAAAGGGCGGAATTTTAATGGCAGAATCATGGAAAAAATCCATCTTGAAGCAATCTGAAATGAACGGATTACACGTTTGAAAAATTATTCTCAAATATGTTTTGTGCGGCACGGTGATGCTTTCCGCATGTGTTTTTGCGTTTTTATTATGCCGATTTTCGCTGAAACTTCCCGATATGCAATCCTGGCGCCAGCCGTTTGATAAACCTGATTTTGAAGCATTGAAATCGCCCTCGTTCCTTTCCAACTTTTATATCGGGGGGGCTGGCATTTTTGCTGCTTGTTGTCGACAGCTTGTTACGAAAGCATTATCGGAAATAAGACGTTCCTATCCTTTCCGGTTTGTACGGTCTGCTTCCGGGGCCTGGAAGGGATCGTTGATAAAATATTTCTTTTCATGCCTGTTTACTTTATAAAATCAAGCGTAAAGATAGCGTAAAATTATCCGATTACATACAAATGCATAAAAATGCATAAAATAGAAAGAATTTATAAGGGGAAAGGTACATGATCAAAAAAAAATGCTTTCCTTTGCAGTATGTTTAATAATATCGTCAGATAAAATTATCGAACGAAAGAAAATAAAAGTTATAAAATAAAATTCATAAATTATGAAAACTGCTGTAAAATTATCATCAATCGTTTGCACGATATTCCTTATCATTTCATGCGGAAATAACAAGGATGGTTTCGATGCGACGGGGACGTTTGAAGCTACGGAGATAACGGTTTCGAGCGAAGCGTCGGGACGAATACTGTCGTTCGACATAACCGAAGGGCAAGAAGTTATTGCCGGACAAAAACTGGGAGCAATAGATTCGATGCAACTCTACCTTACAAAACTGCAACTGTTGAAAAACGCATCGTCCGTTGCCAGCAACCGCCCCAACATAGAAGTACAAATCGCCGCTCTGAAAGAGCAAATCATAAAGCAAAAAAACGAACAAAAGCGCTTTGAAAACTTATTTAATGCAAAAGTGGCGACACAAAAACAATTAGACGACGTAAATTCCGCCGTAGCGGTACTCGAACGCCAGCTTGCCGCATTACAATCATCGTTACAGAACAATATTTCGAGCCTCAATGCACAAAGTTCGGCCATAGAAATTCAAATCGCCCAGATAGAAGATAAACTTTCAAAATGTATTATTCAATCCCCTGTTTCGGGTACGATCCTGAACAAATATACGGAAGCCGGCGAACTTGCCGTCACAGGGAAAGCCTTGTTTAAAGTGGCCGATACCAGAAATTTTTTTCTTCGCGCCTACATGACGCTGGAACAGTTGAAAGACGTGAAAATCGGTCAAAAGGTGAAAGTTTATGCGGATTTCGGAAGAGATAACAGGCGTGAATATGAAGGCGCAATAACGTGGATTTCGGAAAAAAGCGAATTTACTCCAAAAAACATTCAAACGAAAGACGAACGCGCCAACCTCGTTTATGCCGTAAAAATAGCGATAGAAAATGACGGCTACGTTAAAATCGGAATGTACGGAGAAATTATATTATAATTGAAACGCTCTGGGATGAGTAACAAAAGCAGAGAAGAAAGAAGAAAAAAGAAGAGATTGAGATGAAAACGTTTTTAGCTTTTGTAAAAAAAGAGTTTTGCCATATTTTGAGAGACAAGCGAACCATACTTATTCTTCTGGGAATGCCTGTTGTACAAATAATTTTGTTCGGATTTGCTCTTTCGACGGAAATCAGGAATATTAAAATCGCCATTGTCGCTCCCGTTCAGGATGAGATGATACGTCAAATCATCCAGCGTATTGACGCAAGCGAATATTTCGATGTCGGCAACATACTTTTGTCAGATAATGAAATAGACAAAGCCATGAAATCGGGGAAAGCCGATTTCGTTATTGCTTTCAGTCCGTTTTTTGCAAACAGGCTCTTTACGCAGGAAGGGGCGCAAATCCAGCTGATTGCAGACGCTACCGATACGAATATGGCAAGGACGGTAGCCATGTATTCTTCAAATATCATCCGGGATTACCTTGCAGAAAAGAGCGCCCAAACTTCAGGCATAAAGCCTTCCGTCAGAATGTTGTACAACCCGCAAATGCGCAGCGCCTATTCTTTTGTACCGGGACTCATGGGATTAATAATGATACTTATATGTGCAATGATGACCTCCATCTCCATCGTTCGCGAAAAAGAAACCGGAACGATGGAAGTATTGCTTGTATCGCCGGTGAAAACTATTTATATTATTTTCTCGAAAATGATTCCCTATTTTGTCATTTCATGCGTAAGTTTTGCTTCAATACTTTCATTATCGGTATTTTTACTGGGCATACCGTTACAGGGCGGTTTCGCAAGCCTTTGTTTGCTGTCGCTTTTGTATATCATCGTGGCATTGTTGCTTGGTTTGTATACTTCCACGGTTGCCCGTTCGCAGGCTACGGCCATGCTTTTTTCGGGAATAGTATTGATGATACCCTGTATATTTCTGTCGGGGATGGTGTTTCCGGTCGAAAGCATGCCTGCCGTTCTGCAATATCTGTCCTGTATCATTCCGGCGCGCTGGTATATTGTGGGCGTAAAAAAACTCATGATTGAAGGTTTGCCGGCAAGTTATGTGGTAGAAGAATTTGTCATTCTGCTCGTCATGGCTCTATTTTTAATGACCGTCAGCTTAAAAAACTGTAAAAACAGACTGCAATGATCATAAAATATTTACTGGAAAAAGAATTTAAGCAATTCGCCCGCGATTTATTCATGCCCCGACTTGCCTTTCTGTTCCCTGTCATGGTGATGCTCTTCATGCCCTGGACGGCAACAATGGATATAAAAAACATCCGCGTCGCCGTTGTCGATCAAGACGCTTCGAGCGCTTCCGGCCAGCTTGTAAACGATATTGAAGCCTCGCCTTATTTCGACCTCGTTAAGGTTACGAACAACTATGACGAGGCGCTCGAGACCGTTGAATATGGAACGACCGACGCCATTGTTGAGATCGCGGCAAATTTCGAAAAAGATCTCATCAATACCGGCGCCGCTCCGGTCAGGCTGTCCATCAACACGGTAAACAGTACGCGCGGAATTCTCGGAGGAAGCTATCTCGGAAGCGTTATTGAAAATTTTTCACGCAAGAAACTTGCGCAAAGGACTTCTTCGCTTACGACGGAGACTGACGTTATGCAAACCGCTATTCCCAATATCCAGATTGTTACGCAAAACAGATTCAATCCCCTTCTTGATTATAAACGCTTCATGATACCAGCATTAATGAATATTCTGCTAATTCTTATCTGCGGATTTTTCCCCACCCTCAATATCGTCCGCGAAAAAGAAACAGGCACTATTGAGCAGATGAATGTTACACCTCTTTCAAAAACAACGTTTATTCTTGCAAAACTGATACCATACTGGCTGTTGGGGCTGGTTATTCTCACCATCAGCATGATTCTTGCTTATTTCGTTTACGGCATGTATCCCGCCGGAAACATTCCGGTCATTTATGTGTTTTCGTTTCTGTTTATTCTTATTATTTCGGGACTTGGGCTGGTGGTCTCAAACAAATCGAATACCATGCAGCAAGCCATGTTCATTATGTTTTTTTTCATCATGATATTTAATCTCATGAGCGGTCTTTTAACGCCCATACGCTCCATGCCGGAATGGGCGCAGGTCATAACAATTTTTAATCCTACGCGCTACTATATTCAGGTGATGAGAATGATGTACCTCAAAGGAGGCGGGTTTGCCGACGTGCAAATCGAACTTCTTGCACATGTGGGTTTCGTATTGTTCTTTAACCTTTGGGCAATCATCAGTTACCGGAAAAGAGGATGACGAGCGGCAGTTTAAGATTCAACGATTCAAGATTTAGTGGTTAGTGGTCAGTGTCTTGTCCGGAAATACGTATACAGACAAAAGGAGTAAAAGCATGACAAAAAATGTAAAAACGTACAATCGGTATAGTATTTGCTTTAAAGAAAAAGTTGTTCAGGAAGTGTCATCCGGCTCGAGCATAAGTGAAGTAAGTCGTCGTTATGGCATCAAAGGCGGCGCAACAGTTCAGAGCTGGATAAAGAAATTTGGACGGGAAGACTTGTTAAACAAAGAGTAAGAACAGAAAGGAAAGGAGAAAAAGACAGATTAAAACAGTTAGAAAAGGAATTGCAGGTTACCAAAATAGCCTTAGCAGAAAAGACTATGGTAGTAGACGTTTTGGAAATACTGATAGAAAAAGCGAACCGTCATTACGAGACGGATATAGAAAAAAATTTGGACAGGAACAGTGACTCAAGCACATATGACACAAGGACACAGCATTAGTAATTTAAGTTCATATTTTGGCTACACCCGAGATGGTTATTACAAGTCCATATCAAGGATAAGTTCCGTTGAGTTAGATCAATGCTAATCACCTCGGTAATGGAAATTCGCAGACAGCATCCCCGTATGGGTGGCGAAAAGATGTATTATCTGTCGGAGGATTTAGCCAAAGAGTTACACATCGGTCGGGATAAATTTTATGAGATATTAAAAGAGAACGATTTATTGGTAAATAAGAAGATCAGCAGAGTAAGAACGACAAAATCGTATCATCGGTTTCATGTGTATAATAATGAGTTATTCAAGGCGAGTATAACCGGTACA
>JAITJX010000178.1 GCA_031278765.1 Tannerella sp.
AAAACAGATAGACAGTCAGCCGTTTTTATGTCTCTGATGAAAGCGGTTGCTTTGAAGTTATCTGTCGGATGTCCTGAAAAAAATCTATTCATTGTTATTATTATAAATTAAATAACAAAATCGCGGCAAAGATATAATAAAACAATAGATTTCTATTATTTTCTTTAAAAAAATGTTTATAAAAAAACGAAGCAATCCGGCAACCGTTGATTGAAGACCGACGGCAATGGAGGAAAATTGGGCTGAAACTCCAATTTTTCATCTCGTTATACTCGAAGACATGAAAAATGGCAATAATTACGTTTTCATAAATACGAAAAGGCGTACAAACCTTTAACTGGTGGGTTTACACAATCGTATAAACTCCACCATATCAAAAAAAAAAATGCTTTTGTGCTGTAGCATGACAGGCCATCCTATTTCACACATTCGGTCAAATCAAGGCCGGGTTTAAATTTGACAACCTTATGCGCAGGAATGTTGATAGGTTCCTTTGTTTTTGGATTAATGCCTTTATGAGCCGCCTTTTCCAACACCATGAAAGTTCCAAAGCCTTTTAAAACAACTTTCTCGCCTTTCTTTACCGCATCTTCAACGGTCGTGATAAATCCATCTATCACTTTTTTTGCATCCACTTTGGTGAGCGCCGCTTTTTCTGCAACTACACCGATAAATTCTGTTTTGTTCATTACTTTATATATTTAAAATTAAAAAAATGCGCTTGTTTGGTTAAGGGTGTTGGCCTTCGTCTCTGTTTTTTGCCGTAAAAGTATTCAATTTATAATATAATTTCACACTATATATTCTCGAATGGTCGAAATTAGCGACTGAATGGTTGATTTTTCTTTTTTTGATTTTCGCACGTCATGATAATTTTTTCAAAATAACCATGTATATTTGTGGCAAAAAAACATGCAAAAATAATAAAAAAAACATACAATGATTAATAAAGAACTGATAAATCCGCAAAATATTGTTGTGATCGGCGGTTCGAACAACACGTCAAAGCCTGGAGGCAATTGTGTCAGGAATCTCGTCAAGGGCAAATTCAAGGGCGTCCTCTATTGCGTGAATCCCAAAGAGACGGAAGTTCAAGGCTTGAAATGCTACAAAGATGTGCGTGATATTCCGCAAACCGATCTGGCAATCATATCCATTCCCGCATCGCTGTGTTACGATACAATAAAAATTCTTGCAGAAGAAAAAGGGGTCAAAGCCTTTATTATGTACACCGCCGGATTCGGCGAAGAAACGAAAGAAGGTGGAATGATTGAAAAAAAGATAGTTGAAACAGTAAATGCCGCCGGCGCAAGTCTGATAGGTCCCAACTGCATTGGTATGCTGAACCGCTATCATCACAGCCTGTTTACACTTCCGATACCCGAAATGGACAATTTCGGCGTCGATATGATTTCACAGTCGGGAGGAACATGTATTTTCCTGATGGAATCGGCCATCCGAATGGGTCTCCGTTTCAATTCCGTATGGTCTATCGGTAATGGAGCGCAAATAACGGTCGAAGATGTGCTTGAATATATGGACAACAATTTCAATCCCGAAACGGATTCAAAAATCAAAATCCTTTACATAGAAAGCATTAAAGATCCCGATAAACTGCTCGAATATACAAGTTCGCTGATTCGCAAAGGTTGCAAGATAGCGGCCATCAAATCAGGCTCATCCGAATCGGGCAGCCGTGCCGCTTCGTCTCACACAGGCGCTATGGCAAATCCCGACCTTGCTGTCGAAGCCCTGTTCCGTAAAGCAGGCGTTGTGCGGTGTTACAGTCGCGAAGAATTGGCTACGCTAGGCGCTGTTTTCACGCTCAAAGAACTGAAAGGAAAAAATATAGCCATCGTAACACATGCAGGCGGACCTGCCGTTATTCTGACCGACGCGCTCTCGAAAGGCGGAATGGAAATACCCAAACTGTCGGATTTGCCGGCAGCCAAAGATCTGAAAGAAAACTTGCTGCCAGGCTCCGCCGTAAGTAACCCGATAGATATTCTCGGTACGGGAGAACCAAAACATCTTGCCCTGGCGATAGATTATTGCGAAAAAAAATTTAAGGAAATCGACGGTATTGCCGTGATTTTCGGAAGTCCGGGACTTACGCGCGTTTATGAGGCATACGATGTGCTCGACAAAAAAATGAAAACTTGCACAAAGCCGATTTTCCCGGTACTTCCTTCCGTAAGTACGGCCTGGGATGAAACAGACTTTTTCGTCAAAAAGGGACACGTCAATTTTAGCGATGAAGCAGGATTAGCCAATGCGCTTATAAAAATCCTGAAAACGCCGCATCCTCTGGCTAACAATCTTGAATTAAAAGGCGTTGACATTCCGTTAATACGCAGGATAATAGACAACATTCCCGAATCGGGATACATCGAACCGAAATATGTGCAAATGTTATTCAAAGCCGCCGGAATACACATGGTTGAAGAACTTGTCTCCGACCACTGGGAAGAAAGCCGGGAATTTGCCGCTAAAACGGGCTATCCTGTTGTGGCCAAAGTAGTCGGGCCGGTTCACAAATCCGATGTGGGCGGAGTGGCATTAAATATCCGTTCGGAAAAGCACCTTGAGATAGAATTTAATCGGTTGATGGAGATTGCCGGAGCGCGTTCGGTTTTGATTCAACCGATGTTAAAAGGAATGGAACTGTTTGCCGGAGCGAAATATGAAGACCGCTTCGGACATGTTGTACTCTGCGGCTTGGGAGGCATTTTTGTTGAAATATTCAAAGATGTGGCTTCGGGACTGGCGCCGCTTGCTACGGAAGAAGCCTTGTCGATGATCCGTTCGCTCAGAGGATACAAAGTATTCAAAGGCGCACGCGGGCAGGAAGGAATCGACGAAAATCAATTTGCAAAAATAATCGTGCATCTCTCCGCATTGCTTCGCTTCGCAACCGAGATCAAAGAACTTGACATTAATCCACTGCTTGCTACTTCCAAAGGCATAATAGCCGTTGATGCGAGAATAAAAATTGAAAAGTAATGCCCGCAGGCAAGCGGATGCTATGCCGACAGGACGTATCCGGCGGCGAACCGACTACAACCGTTTTTGACGAAATATTGAAAATACCGCAGAATGAGACCTTTTCACACTACCGTAAAAGAAACTTTAACAGAATAAACTTTATTTTTTATCTATATACATTTATTTAATACAACCAACTTTTTAAAAATGTACAATTATGAACAGATTGCTTTACAAAATTATAGATGGTATTTACAGGTTATGCCGCCGGTATAGCACACACAGCGTTAAAAATACTTAAATAAACATAAAAATCAGATATTTTTCATTTTTTTACGAGAAAAGATAAATGATTTAAAAAATTATCGTAAATTTGCATCCTTTAATCATGAATAATATAATAGTAGTATGAATAATAAAACAATAAAACGTGAAATACTTTTAACGGCATTAGTTCTATTAACAGCATTGTCAGCATGTAACAATGAATCTGTAATCTCGGATGGACAAACTCCCGTCGAGACGGGGCACAACGTCTCCATAAAAGTACATGTCCCGAAAGGCAGTGTGAGTACTTATGCGGGTGAAGAT
>JAITJX010000183.1 GCA_031278765.1 Tannerella sp.
GTGTAACTTCATTAGTCGGGATAGCCCATGTCGTGGCATTAGCGACCACCTGTGCTGTGAAATTGGCGCTCCATGGCGCCAGTTCAGAATCTTTTTGAGGAATGTAATCAGGCATACTGCTTTATATTTAAAGTGAATAATTTTTTTGTGTTATAATCTGCATGTTTCCCGAACGGGAATGAATGGCTCATTCCGGGGAATGAACGGTATATTCTCCGGAACGAGTGGTTTATTCCAGGGAATGAATGATGCATTCCGGAGAATGAGCGATATATTCCCGGAAATGGGTAATGTATTCCCAGGACTGAGTAGCTTATTTCAGGGAATGAATGATTCATTCCCGTGAACAGGCGGCTTATTCCGGGGAATAAGTCGTTATTGCCGATGACTGTTTTTAAAATTATTTTTTTCAACTGTTCTGTTCTTTTTGTTCCGGCGGCAGGATTCGAACCCGCATCGTATGTTTCCTGACATTTCATAACATCTGCTCTAAGCCATTGAACTACGCCGGATTTCATGATTTATTTTTTGGTTTCCTTTTCAGAAATTATACATCTAGCCAAGCATCCCGTCAAAACGCTTCGCCAATGTTGCAGACAAATCCGCCTGTTTGTTTTCCGAATCCGTAGTCGATGCGGAAGTTTACGTTGTGCTTGAACTCCCACCGCCAGCCGATGCCGTAGGTAATGAGCATGTTTTTCGCCCTGAACCTGTCGAATGCCGGAAAGACAGCGCCGCTGCCAATCCATGCGGTGCACCCGAAACGCTGTATGATGTGCTGGCGCAGCTCTACCTGTCCAATGACCATGTTGTTATCCATATAGCGTCCCTCGTAGTATCCCCGCATTCGCCAATTGTTGCCAAGCTCTTCCCTTAGCGTCCACGGAGCGCTTCCGGGATTAAATTCCCCGAAGAGGTCGGCGGCAACAATAGCGCCCTGCCACAGATTTTTATACCCGTCTGCAATGAAAGTTGTACGGTAATGGGTTTTGCCGCTGTTGCCGAATATTTCAGGGAATACGCTTTGACGAAGCATCAGATATACCCCGCGCTTGGGATTGGGAACAAAGTCGCGCGAATCATACTGGAGAGAAACGCCCAGCCCCGTCGTCAGGTAATTTTTCTTTTGTCCTTCTATGTAGGAAAGGTCATCTATTTTGGTAATATAAGTATAGGCGAAATATAGCTTTCCGCCGACATACCAATTTCCTGACAACCGGTATTGATAGTTTGCGTCAATCAGGATTTTTTTGCGCGTATAATTGATGACGGGATTTATTTTACAGGCATCGTAGCTGATACCCCAAAAGTCCAACGGCCTTGCGGTAAAAGTCACGTCGTAGGATAAAACCGATTTACCGCCTTTGAAGTAGTTGTTTCCTTCGGCAGAAAGCGCGTAGAACCCCAGCAACGAGGCATTGAACACAAGGGTTATATTGGATGGGCGCAGCGTTGAGTCGGTACGGTCGATGCGGTACAGCCCCGATGCCATTCCCCCGATTCCAAAGCCTGCTTCGCGGGTATAGGAGGGCATTGCTCCAAAACTAATATCCATTTTTTGCTCAAACGTTCGGTCTATATTTCCGTGTATTAACTGGTTCCAGTACGAATTATTCTTTTTATTTGTCGAAGTCGTGCGAACGGTATCTCTTACTTCGCGGCTTGAAACAGCCGGGATTTGCTCCTCCGATTGTTGAGCATACAGCTGGGGGCTTACGCAGAAAAAACTGCTTACAAGCAGCGCAGTATTCATGATGACTTTCTTACTCATTTCATCCGATTTATGTTATTTGCCGAAACGATATCCAACTCCCAGGCTAAGCGTTTTGGGAAACATTGAAAAAGCGCTGCTGCCCGCATCAAGAACATTGGTAATGCTAACTTTATAGCCGGCATTTAGCTGAAGCCCAAGCGCAAATTCATACCCTGCCATTAGCCCAAACCCGGAGTTGGAGCTGAACATAATGGGTATATCCGACGTGTCATTCTTTTGATACAGGTCTGTCCATTTATTATCACGCTTAATTTCGGCGCTAAATCCAAATTCCGTATAAGGACCCAATCCGGCATACAGCCGCGAACTGTTTTTGAATTTCCACTGATACACTGCATATACCGGAATTTCCATTCCCCAATATTGAAATTTGCTCTTTTCTCCATTCCGGTTGATACCCGACGATTTGTAATGGTATAGCACTTCTCCCTGTACGGCAAAATGTTTTGAAACGTTCAGGTTCAAGAATCCTCCGAACGTTGCGCCAATGCCTTTCCTGCTTGCTACTTCGGATGTGCCGGACAGGATAAAATTTGAAAAATTGGATTCCATTTTTAAGCCTTTCGCAAAAAGGGATTTATCTTGAATCTCATTTTGCGCCGATGCGCCGGTAATGCCTATTCCTGCAATGATAATTATTGTTACTATTCTCATTCCTCAAAAAGATTATATGTTATTTTTATCCGGTTTTCTGTCGAGCGGGTTGAAACGTCGGTCAGGTAATCGTAGTGGGAATTGCGGAAATAAAAACACTGTTCGGCGCTTAAACGGATTTTGCACGAAAGTTGAAAGCCGATGTTCAGGCTGATCATGCCGAGCAGCGTATTCCCCTTGTTCCCCTGCACATTGGCGTAGTCGGGATTCGCTTTTTCGGGCAAGCCGTTTCTCTCGGCGTCCGCCGAACCGTAGCCCTTGCTTGTGAAAATATGGTACAATTTTAAGCTAAACGTATTGTCCCAACGCTTCCCGAAAGAATACGTTCCACTTGATTTAATACTGTATCCGTTTCCGATATTGTAATTTCGCGAGTCTAAGTAAAAATAGTCTGATTCATTTGCTCCCAACAAGACAAGATTTGCATGCAGACTGCTATTTATACTGTTTTTATCAACCTGTTTCCTGAAGAGCAACCCTCCTCCGAAAGACACGGTTTCGGCGAACTGATACGGTATTTTGCCTCCTTTGATGACAGGCTTTGAATTGTAGTAATCATAATGCTGGAAAATGCCTGCAAGCCAATTGTTCCCGTTTTTTTGCCATTCTTTTCCCCAAATCAGACCCGTGATACTTATGCCGGATAAAAGCGGTTGATTCCCAATAATATTAACATCTACTTCTGCGGTAAAATAATCGTAAGGCGTGCGCGCGTCCTCCGTGAAAGGCTGTCCGTAAACAATGCCGGCGCTTAATGCAGGATGCGTATTGCTGCGGTTTTCGTCAAAGTCCGTCATGAAGCGGTTGTATGCGGAAAAGTTTACGGTAAAGGGCATTTCTGGAAACGAAGATTCGTTTTCGCTGTTAATGCGAGGACGGTAACGCCATGCATCGCCGCTTAACAAACGATTGAGTAAATCCATCGGCGAAATAATCCCGGCAATCAGTTCGCACCCGAAACGTCCCCAGCCCCGCCGGCTTTCGTCGATAATCCGGTGCGAAATGCGGTGCGTCATTTCGCCCAGTGCAATGCCTCCCAGAGGCGTGGCAATCATGTCGTTCAGGGAAGGCGGCTGTTTTTCGCAGAAAACTTCCCAAAAATAGCTGCCGCCAACGGCATAAGGGATTGACTGCCAAAAACTCAATCCGTTTGCCCGCGTCGCATTGAAGTACAGCCCACCGCAATAGGGGTGCGCAAACATATTGGTACCGAAATTGTCGTTATCCCACAGGAATTTATGTTTAAGGTTCTCTTTCAAACTTTCGTCTGTAATTTTCGCATAATCGCCATTCAGAGCATAGCGGTCGAAAGCCCAGATGCCGATATTCAGCCCAATAATTTCGGAAGCCGCCGTCCACGGACGAACCGCCGTTTTGAGAGGGAACGACTGTTTGACAATATTTCTAACAATTGTGTCGGACGGATTTTGAGCAAAAACAGAGGACGGGAACATTTTACACAATAATATCATTGCCATTAATAACATCCTGATTACATGCCACACACCTGCCATTACGGATTCTCCCCTATCGCTTTTCTGTACTCCGCCAATTTCACGCAATATCCCGTTGCGGCTTCGACGTATTGGTCGCGGCTTTGCTGTAGAAGGTTTTGGGCGTCGAGCAGGTCGGAGAGAATTGCAATCCCCGCGTTGTAATGCTTTTCGCTCATGCGGACGTTTTCTTCTGCTACGGCGATGGATTTTTGAGCAAGCAATATTTGATTATATGCCTCGTTCAGCTCATTCCAAAGGTTTTGCATTTGCAAAAGCAGCAAGTCGGCGTTTTCCTGACGGGTGTTCTCGACGGCGCGAAGCTCTATCTTTTTCTTTTTGACAGCGTGCGAACCGCCCCACCAGCCCGACAGCGGAACGGATACGGTGACAAACGCCATCCCGAAATTATCCTTCATTTCGGTTGGCCTGCCGCGGTCGAAATTCATATAGTTGTAACCCGCGCCTACTGCAACACTCGGCAGGTTTTTGCCGATTTCCATCTGCACCTGCAATTTCGCTACATCTACGCTTTTTTCCATCAGTTGATATTCCGGACGCTGTTGCAGGGTCGCAACGCCGCCCTGTTCCGCAACGGGCAATACCATATCACCGAAATCAGGCTGTTCAATGTCAAACGCTTCCGGCGCTACGCCTATATGCTGACCAAAAGCCGCTTTCAGCATTTGCAAACCGTTTTCGGCTTTGAGGCGGACGCTTGCCAAACGGTGTTGTTCGAGTTCCACCCGCAGCAGGTCGTTTCGGTTGGTAACGCCCGCTTCAACCGCTGCTGTCACATCGTTTTGGACGCGGGTGAGCATCGTTTCGGCTTCGGCGATGGTTTTTATTTTCTCTTTTAGCGAAATGAGCTGCCAGAAATAGCGTTCGGTGGCGAGCCGCGCCTCGTTGTCGGTCATCTGTTTTTGCAGGCGGCTGACTTCTACGCCCGCTTGGGCGAGCTTATTGCCATTCACAATCTGTCCGCCGGCAAAAATCGGTTGCGTAGCCATGACAGCGCCGATTATTTCATTCTTCAACATTCCAACTGCGCCCTGCTCCGACTGCATGGAGAACATCGGTTTTTCCGCAACAAGTCCGGCGCCGGTGGCGCTGACGCCGGGAAAATATTTCGTAAACGCTTCCTTCTTTGCCTGCTCTGCCGCTTCTACCGACAGTTGTGCGTTTTTGACTTTGGCATTGTTTTCCAGCGCCATTTCCTTGCATTTTTCGAGGGAAAACAACTCCTGCGCCTGCAATCGAACGTAAATTACATTCAAGAGTATTGTTATGAATATTATTTTTTTCATTTTTCAATCATATTAATCAAATCACATTAAAATCATTGTTCAGACTTCTCTTTAAAAACAAGCATGTATGCAACAGGCAATACGGTAACGACCAAAATCATTGAAATCATCGTGCCGAAGAAAATGACCGTACCGAGCGGACTCCACAGCGGACTGTTGCTGATAATCATGGGCAGGACGCCCATCGAAGCCGCCGCCGAAGTGAGGAATATAGGGCGCATACGACGTTTCCCCGCTTCCATCGCAGCTTCGCGTATGGAAATGGATTGTTCGGCGCGTAACTTTTCAAGATAATCGAACATGATAATGCCGTTGCGTACAATGATGCCGATAAGTCCCACAATGCCAAGCATTGCCGTAGTGCTGAAATCAATCCCCAGCGCCCATATCCCGAACGCTACGCCAAAAAGCGAAAGCAGCGACGAAGCCATAATGAGCGACGCGCGGCTGACTTTGCCTGTATGAAATATCAGAATCAGGTAAATAATCACAATGGCAATCAGTAGCGCCTTTGCCATCGGCGTCATCACTTCGGCTACGAGTTCCGGCTCGCCGCCATATTCGTATTCAACACCGGCGGGCAAATCCGGGACAATGCTGTCGTTCATAAACCTGTAAAGGTCGGGGTAAACATCGTCGGGATTCACTCCGCGGCGAAGGTCGGCAAGAACGGACAATGTGCGTCGCCCGTTGCGATGAGTTATCTGCACATCGCTCCATTCGGGCGTTACGGTTGCTGCTTGTCGCAAAGGAACGGAAGCGCCCAACAATCCCGACAGTTCAACGTTTGCAATATCATCAACCCCGAAACCAAATCCACGAACTTGTTCGTCCGACTTGTTTTTAAGGGGTTGCAAGCGCACAGGCACTGCATAATCGCCTTCCCAAAGTGTTGAAATAGTTACACCCGTAAGCCCCGCCGCAATACTGGTTGAAGCAATGGCTTTGTTGATGCCCAGCCTTCCTGCCTCGACAGGGTCTAACTCGATGCGGGCGCAGGGTTGCACGCCGTCAAACGAGGTACGCACCCACATCGTTTTGTCAAGCGAATTTAAGCAGGCGATAAGTTTTTCGCCCTGCTTTTTCAAATCTTCAAGATTATCGCCCATAAACCGGACTTCGACCGGCGCTTCGACATTTTGAAAATCCAGTTGCTTAAATCTAACGTATGCTTCAGGAAAATGAAATGCGTAGCGGTCGGCATATTCATTGAGCAACTCCTCTGTCGCCTTGTTGGACACGGTATTTACAATAAACTGCCCGTAGGCTTTCGACGGCATGTTGGGCGCGTAAACCATGTGAAAACGGGGCGAACTTTCGCCGATAAAGGCGGTTACCGCGGTCACGCGACTGTCTTGCCGCAAAAGAATTTCCACGCTGTCGCACACGGCGGCGGTTTTGGCAAGCGGACTTCCATGCGGCAGATAAATTTCAACCGCAAACTGGTCGCGCTCGGCAACAGGCATCATGCGTTGCGGTACAGCCTTAAACAGCAATACTCCACCGGCAATACTTGCAACAGCAACGCCCATCGTTATTTTCGGATGCGCAAAACAAAGCCCAAGCAGACGGTTGTAAGTTCCCTGAATATAATCAAGAAGGGTTTTGCGTCTTTTGGTTTCACCGTTGTGCGACAGCCCTTTCCTGATAAGCAAATACTGCATCGACGGTATCACAAGCGCCGCTACCAGCAACGACAATCCAAGCGTAATGCTGACGGCCCACGGGAAATAATGCAGAAAATCGTAAGTTGTACCTGTTACGGTAAACAGAAACGGGAAAAAAGTAATGCTTATCGCGAGCGTTGCCGAAAAAATGGATTTAAGATATTCTTTCGTACTGCCTATGGACGCTTCCCAACGCGGAACGCCGTGGTCGAGATGGTCAATGTAGCTGTCCACAATCACCACCGAATTATCGACAATCATTCCCATTACAATAATCAGCGAGGCAAGCGTGAGCATGTTAAGCGGAATCCCCGCTGCATAAAGAACGGCAAGCGTGACGGCTGTTGTTACCGGAATTGAAGACGCCGCTACAAGCGCTACGCGGAACGGCAACAGTAACATGGTTACAAGAATTACGGCAATAATCGCCATCAGCAATTCATTCAAAAAAGTATTGATTGATTCGCCGACAACTTTTGGCTGGTCAACAATGCGAAAAACGCTCACACTTCCGGGTAACTCGTTTTGAAAATCGTCAAGTTTTTGTCCTACTTCTCTGCCGAAATCAACGATGTTGGCGTCATGACGCACTTCCACCGACAGCAGAATACATTTTTTACCGTTACGTTTGATGTAACTTTCCGGCTCCGGGTATTCACGCACTACACGGGCAATATCCTTGACACGGACAACATTGCCTGCAGGGTCGGAAAAAATGATTTGTTCGGCAATTTCCTGTTCACTTCGGAAACTTTCGGCAACGTGAATCGGAGTAACAATATTATCGTTATCAAGCGAACCGGATGAAGTAGTAAAACCCTGTGCAAAAAGATTCGCCATCAGCAGTTTTTGCCCGACGCCGTAAGCGCTCAAGCGGTCATTATCAACATAAAGCGTGATTTGTTCCTTTTGGCTACCGAAGCGGTGGGTATTTGCTACCGTTGCTACGCCGCGCAGACGGGTTTCGAGCGCGTCGGCGTAACCATCAAGTTCACGATAGGTTTTGTCGTCCGATTCAAGCGTAATGAGCAGCGACGACACATCGCCGAAATTATCGTTGGCAATTACCGCCATTACCCCCGTCGGCAGCGACGACTTAAACAGGTTAATCCCATGCTTGACAGCCGACCAGACAATGTTTTTATCCTTCACATTATCGGCAAGCTCTACAAAGAGATACGATATTCCGTCTTTCGATTTTGAATGTGTTTTCTTGCGGTTCACTTCGGGGAAAGTAAAGAGGTACTGTTCGAGTGGTTTTGTAAGTTGCTCCTCCACTTCGAGTGAAGTAGCGCCGGGATATACGCCTATTACAACTCCCTGCCGGATAATAAATTCCGGCTGTTCCTGTTTGGGCATCACTACCAGCGAATAGATTCCTGCAACAATCATCAGCGCTGTAACAAGAAATACAATCTGCCGGTTGCGCATTGCCCATGCTATGATATTGTTTTGCTGTTTCATGATTTAGATATTAAAACCTTCATTCCTTCGCTTACTTTTGCTCCTCCTTCCACCACAAGCAAGTCGCCTGCCGACAAGCCCGAAAGTATTTCAATACCCCGACTGCTTAATGCGCCTGTTTCCACAAAACGGCGTTGCACAGTGTTTCCGTCGGTGATCCACACGAAACGCCTGCCGTCGTGCGTTACCTGTACTGCGCTGTAAGGCGTTACAATGCCTGCCGTTTGGCTTCCGGATTGCAGGCGCACTTTGCACACCATTCCGGGCATGAGTTGCAGGCGTGTGTTTTCAAGCCCGATTCGCACTTCGTAGGTATGTGAGAGAGCGTTTGCCGACACGCCTTTGGTGGTTACTTTGCCGGTGAAAGTCTCGCCATCGAGCGCCGGTATTTCCACCGTTGCCGTTTGTCCGAAGGCTGTTGAACTGATTTCGTTTTCCGGAACGGAGACTTTAACGTCCACTTTGTCCATCGTAATAAGTTTGAAGGCAGATATTCCGGGTAATATATTCGCTCCTGGCTCAATGCTTCTCTTCGCAATAACGCCGCTACGGGGTGCATGTAGCCGGCAGTCGGCAAGATTTTTACGGGCAACCGCTGCCAAGGCTTTTGCCTGTTGCAGGCCTGTTTCCACTTCCACAAACTTAATGTCGGGCAAACTGCCGTTGTCGTGCAGTTTTTTCATACGCCCGTAAGCGTCTTCTGCCTGACGAAGCGATGCTTCTGCCACATCTACCGAATTTTGTGCCGTTGAATTGCTCAGCACGGCAAGCAGCTGTCCTTTCGCAACCTGCTGCCCTTCGACGACATACACGCTCTCGACCGTTCCGTTTCCCGTAAAACTCAATCCAAGAGCGAATGATTCTTCAACCGTTCCCACGTAACTTCGTTCGGCTACGGCTGTCGTCGGCGCAACGGTTATTACTTTTACCGGAATCACTTTTTCGCGCTGTTCCGACTCTCTGTTTCCCGTGCAGGCTGTTACCATAACCGCCTGCGCAACAATAATCAAACTAAATTTTTTCATCTAAAATAATTATTAAAATTCTCGGCAAAGGTACGGGTAGCCGTATGCCTGCACAAGGTCAGTTTGTCGCAGATGTTGGACGAAATAGCGAATCGTAAAATAATATTGTCCTTTATGGTGTGAATATTGTCCAAAAAGTCGAATAGTTTTTATTCTCAATCCTTATTGCATTACCTTTGTGCAAAAAAATGCAATGAAAAAGAGTATAATGCCTTTTAACTGGGAAGCCGAGCTGGATAATGTAAAAAAAGTGTATTCCATTGGCAATGACTTCTTTTTGATAGACAATCCTGCTATTGTCTCCGCTTTTGATTATCCTTTTAAGATAAATATGTCGGCTATCGTTATCTGTACAAAAGGATACATGAAAGGGAGTATCAACCTGAACTCGTATGTTTCGCAGGCGCCATGTATCACCGTACTGCTTCAAGGGCAAATTTTGCAGTATGAACACATCAGCGAAGACTTTTCGGGCTTTTTTCTCATTATGTCCGAACAGTTCGCCAACAATTTGATGATCAATGTACAGGAACGTCTTTCTCTGAACTTTGCCTTTGCCAATAACCCCTGTCTGCCGCTGAGCAAGGACGAAATGGAATCCTTGCTGGATTACTACGATTTGCTGAAAAAAACCCGAAGAATAGCAGACCTCTCCGTGCGCAGGGAAATGGTCAAACACCTGACTTTGGCGTTTTACTATGCGCTGACTTATCAGTCGCACATACTTTCCGGCAATGCGAAGCAGCCAAAAGAAGGTATTCTTCTGGACAGGTTCATGAGATTAGTTCAGGAAAATTTCCGCGAACACCGCGACATCGGTTTCTATGCCGACAAACTGGGACTTACGCCCAAATACTTGTCCAAAATAATCAGGGACAACAGTGGCGCCTCGGCGGGCGAATGGATAGATAACTACATTGTGTTGGAAGCCAAAGCCATGCTCAAGTCCACCAATATGACTATCCAGCAAATCAGCGACGAACTGAATTTCCCGTCGCAGTCGTTTTTTGGAAAATATTTTAAACGGGTGGTCGGCGTGTCGCCGAAAAGTTATCGGGGGAAATAAAGCATCATGATGCTCTCCGTGTTTTGTCTATGCCGGAACATAAAATCGGACAGATTCCGAGGGA
>JAITJX010000038.1 GCA_031278765.1 Tannerella sp.
GCTTTCTATCAACCGATAATAAGCATCGCTCTTGCCTTTGGCCGGATTATGGCGCAGTGAAAATCTGAAATACATATCGCCCGCAAAGGTACTCCATACCCTTCCGGGAAGCAATACCCCCTGTGCACTACAAACGAAAATTCCGACGAAAACGGCGCTTTTTCAGCCATTTTCCCCGCTAAACAGCTCTTGAACATAAGTGTATGTGAATTTTTCGCCTTTTGATACTCGCTTTTTTATTGTTATTTTACTGTTGCTTCGCTGAAAGCTGCAATGTGGGGTAATATTTCGTCTCTGTTCAACATGAAGCTGGTGATTTTTGATTAAGTTCTGTAAATGCTCATCACTGCGGCGGATAATATTCTCCTGCAGAAGACGATGAATTTCGCTGATCCGATAAAAATTTTTCCCCCTAATCCTGGAAAAATTAATAGCTCCTGCTGTGCGTAACCGCTGCAAAGTGCGGTCACTTATCTTGAGGAAAGTACAGACTTCGTAACTGTCCACCCAGCCGTCTTCGGGCTGTTCGGCCTGTTTGCTTTCGATAGCGGTTATGAACTTGGCAATCAGGTTAATTTTCGACTGTATTTCCTTGAATGCCTGCGATTCGATGGTAATAACTTCCATTGCATTTTATTTTTTATGAATTTTACCAACTGCAAAAGTAGCGCATCCGGTTGAAGTGTAATATGTTGATATATAGACAATATTCGACAGCAGAAAGACAATTTTGGACAAACGAAAAACAGTCTGTCGCATTTTGTCTACTCTGCGAAACCGCCTGTTCTGTAAAAAACCTATCAGACATCTGTTTATGTTTTTTGCAGGGGTGGACAAAACCGGACATTGCCGGAAGAGCTTTTTCGCGTTTCCCGGCAAAAATCCAAAATGGCTGCAACCTGTTATTGAATGTTTCCATTGCCTGAAATATTTTTCCGCAAAGGTCGGGAGTTGGGAAAACCCTGTTTCATTGGTAATGTGTTTCAGGGCGCATTTTTAACACTTTTCGGTAATGATAGCTAAACCATTAATTGAATAATTAACAGCAATATAAAACACTAAACCTGAAAGAAAAAGAGAAATCGGGCGAAAAATACATTATATTTTTTCTAAACGGCAAACGATTTATAGATGTAAAAATGAATCTTACCGGAAGAAAAAAATGAGGCTAAAATATTAATTTCCAGGCGGCTATTTTTTTCTTGTTTTTTTGAAAAACAGTTTGTAACTTTGCCCCGAGTTTTATGCAGACAAAGGGCAGTCAAAAGCGGACAGACGGAATACTTGAAA
Organism: Tannerella sp.; assembly: GCA_031278765.1. Lineage (GTDB taxonomy): Bacteria > Bacteroidota > Bacteroidia > Bacteroidales > Tannerellaceae > Tannerella. The sequence goes on from JAITJX010000038.1 coordinate 1,291, forward strand.
CAAGCCCCAAATCGTACCCCATAAGATAAGACGGAAGTGATTTCTAATTTGTTGATTTATAGCAGGTTGTAAAAAACCTTGTATTTCTCTTTGCAAAGAATGTGCCAAAGTAATTAGATTCCACAGGATTAATTACTTTTTTATTTGCTGTATTTGCAGCCATTTTATGTGAGAAAAAAACTTTCATATATTGTATTGTTATAATCGAAATCGCTGCCAAAAATAATTCCTTTTTTAAAATAAACAAATAATTCATTAATTTTTTTAAAAAAAATATATTGCGCGTGTTAAAAGGGGAAAAAACGTGGGTCGGGGCGTGTTTGAAATTACAGTAATTCGATGATTTTTTCGAGTTGAATGGCGCGTGAACCTTTTATTAAAACAGTGTATCCGCTTAAAGGGAAGTTGCGTAGGTAGTCGGCCAGGCGGTCTGTATCTTCAAAACACAGGAATCGTTGGCCTGCTTGCGAGAAATTTTTCCCGCAAAGCAGCGCTTTGTCGTAGCTGTTCAGTTGCGCAACTGTCTCCAGATGCCATTGGCAACTGTTGTCTCCAAGTTCGAGCATGTCTCCGAGTATCACGGCTTTTCTTTGAGCCTGCATTGCGCTGAAGTTGCGCAACGCGGCGCTCATGCTGTCGGGATTGGCATTGTAGGCGTCTACAATCAGTTCATTGTTGGGGGTTTTACGAAACTGCGAGCGGTTGTTGGCCGGCTTGTATTCCGAGATGGCCGCGTTGATTAATGGGGCGTCCACCATAAGGAAGAGTCCGACGGAAATAGCGGCAAGCGCGTTCCAAAGGTTGTAATCTCCCACCAGAGCGGTCTTGACCGTATATCTTTCGCCAAAGTCGTGAAACCATTCAAATTCCAGAAACGGCGCTGATTTCAACACTTTACCCGCAACGAAAGTGACGTCTTTCATTTGGGTTCCGTAGAGGCAAACGTCGATGTCGCAGGCCATTTCCGTGAGGTATTTATTTTCCTGATGGACGAAAGCCATGCCTCCGTTTTCTCTCAGGAAGTCATACAATTCCCCCTTGGCCTTGATAACGCCTTCAAACGATCCGAAACCTTCGAGATGAGCTATCCCGACGTTGGTAATCAAACCATAGTCTGGAAGCGCAGTCCGGCATAAGGTCTTGATTTCTCCCTCGTGGCTTGCTCCCATTTCGATGACGGCAAATTCGTGTTCTCGTTTCAGTTCCAGCAGCGTCAACGGCACTCCGATATGGTTGTTCCTGTTTCCCTGCGTATATAAGACGTTGTATTGCTTTGCCAGCACGGCGGCAGTGAGTTCTTTTGTCGTTGTTTTTCCGTTTGTGCCCGTGATGGCAATCAGTTGTGTGTTGAGGGTTTCGCGGTGGAGTCGTGCAAGCTGCTGGAGCGTATGCAAAACGTCGTCAACTAAAATGAAGTTATCGTTGTTCTTTGCGAAGTCGGGATTGTCGATAACCGCGCAGAAGCATCCCCCTTGCAGGGCTTTTTCAGCGAAACAGTTGCCATCGAAATTATTTCCTTTCAAGGCGAAGAAAATCGAGTCGGGGATGCAGTTACGGCTGTCGGTGGTAACGGCCGGATGTTCGGTGAACAGTTTGTATAATTGGGGTACGGTCATTGAAGTATGAGACTAATTAAAAAGGTTGTTTCTACATCCCCCAGCTTTCACGGTCGAGGTTTCGATAATTGATGGCTTCGGCAATGTGGAAGGTTTTGATGTCCTCCGCATCGTCGAGGTCGGCGACAGTGCGCGCGAGTTTCAGTATCCTGTCGTATGCGCGCGCCGAAAGGTCGAGCCGCTGCATTGCGTTTTTCAACATGCGAAGCCCTTCTTCGCTGGGCACAGCATATTCTCTGAGTTGTTTGCTTCCCATTTGGGCGTTACAGTATATTCCTGCATTGTCTTCAAAGCGTTTTTTCTGAATCTCTCTCGCTTTTACAACTCTCAGCCGTATGTCTGCGCTTGGTTCGGCCAACCTTTGTTCCGAGATCTTTTCAAAAGGAACAGGGACTATTTCTATTTGAATGTCGATACGGTCTAACAGTGGTCCGGAAATGCGGTTCATATATTTCTGCACCGTTCCCGGTGGACAGACGCACGGACGCGTGGGGTGGTTGTAGTAACCGCACGGGCATGGATTCATCGAAGCGACAAGCATGAAACTTGCCGGAAAATCAACGGCCAGGCGAGCGCGTGAAAGGCTAATGTGACGATCTTCGATCGGCTGGCGCAAGACTTCGAGCACAGCTCGATTAAATTCAGGCAATTCGTCGAGAAACAGCACGCCATGATGTGCAAGACTTATTTCGCCCGGCTGTGGAAACGATCCTCCCCCGACCATTGCTACATTCGATATGGTGTGGTGTGGCGAACGGAACGGGCGCTGGGCAATGAGCGAGGTATGGGCGCTTAGTTTTCCGGCTACGGAATGGATTTTTGTCGTTTCGAGGGCTTCATTCAGCGTCAATGGGGGGAGAATTGTCGGCAACCTTTTGGCGAGCATTGATTTTCCGCTTCCCGGCGGTCCTACCATTATGATATTGTGTCCTCCTGCGGCGGCTATTTCCAATGCTCTTTTTACATTTTCCTGCCCCCGCACTTCCGAGAAATCGGAATCAAAATGCTGCTGAGAGGAGAAAAAATATTCCGTCGAATCAATATGAACGGCTTGAATGTCTGATTTTCCACTGAAGAAATCAATGATTTCTTTGATGTTTTTTGCGCCCAAAACTTCAAGCCCTTCAACGACTGCCGCTTCACATGAGTTTTGTTCCGGAAGTATGATTCCTTTGAACCCTTCTTCTTTTGCTTTGATGGCTATCGGGAGAGCGCCTTTTATCGGTTGCAGACTTCCGTCAAGCGACAGTTCGCCCATCATCATGTATTGGGAAAGTTTTGTGTCTTCAAGAATTTCCGCGCCTGCAAGTATCCCCACAGCAAGCGGCAAATCGTATGCAGATCCTTCTTTGCGAATATCAGCGGGCGCCATGTTGATGATGATCCTTCTTCGCGGAAACTGGTATCCGTTCATTTGCAAAGCCGAAACAATTCTTTCGTGACTTTCCTTGACTGCATTGTCCGGAAGGCCTACCAAAAAAAACTGTACGCCTTTATTACAATTGACTTCTATTGTTATTACTGTGGCTGTTATTCCATGAACGGCTGCTGCAAAAGTCTTTACTAACATAATATTTTACTTGAATATCTCATCCACGGCCTGTTTCAATTCAGCCCCATTTGTTGTCCTGAGTCTTATGATACTCTCCTTATCCACCAAAAGACATTTGGGTAATGAATTAATATTATACTTGTCAAATAAATCAATGGCCTGACCTGCGGAATCAATTACCAGATTCCATTTAACGGAATCACTTTCGAGAAGTTCAAAAACTTCCTCCGGGTTATCATCCAGGCTGACCATCATTATTTCAAGCGAATCGTTAGAATGTTCTGAAGATATTTGGTCTAACATCATCATTTCGGTCTGGCATAAATCGCACCATAAAGCCGTGAAAGCAAGAATATAATACTTGTTCAGAAAGGAATCCGGCGTAAAAGTCTGTCCATAGATATTTGTGACGTTAAATTCCGGAGCTTTTGCGCCTGCGATACTTGTTTTGGCTTTATCTATTTGCTTTTTAAGATCTTTCACAATGTAAAAATCATGCAGATCCGGTGAAAGAACATTTAGCAGTTCTTCGGTTTGAAGTATATTTTCAAGGTCGAAAAAATATTCCGAAATCAATATCGCAGAGGCTTTCTCACAGGGGTTTTTCTTTATAAAATCCTGTGCTATGCGACGTAATTCTAAATTTATATTTGCAGACTGGTGATTGTTATTGCCGTTTGTCGAAGATTCTTTTTCGATTTTATTCTCCATGTCGGCCTGTTCTTTCAATAAAGCGGCGACTTTACTTTTGTATTCGTTCAACTTATTATTTATCCTGCCGCCTTTTACCTTTATTAATCCGGGATATTGCGCATCTCCCTTTATTTGTACCGGTTTGCCTGCTTCGGGATATATCACGAACCTTTTTTCTTTATCCTGGTAATAAATGGTTGCCGAACGCAGATTTTCGACAAGCTCGTGCGTAACGCTGAAACGTCCTTTCTTGTCGGCTTGTATCGTGTCAAACGCAATACCACCCAAAAATTCGTATGCAATATACAAGGTTGAAACGGATAAATTCGACAATTCTCCTTCTATTTTGTATAAATCGTTTTTACCGCATGAAGACGATAAAAATACAATGCTTATTATTATGTAAATAAACTTTTTCAAATAACTTTTTATTAGATTTCGGGCGTAAAGGTACGAAGTTTTTCCGAATAGTTGAATAAAAAAATTAAAAATTAACGAAAAAGGATTGAAGAGTCAGATTCGGACTTCACTTGTCTGTTTTCCGACAGATCGTATTTTGTTATGAATGTACTAAAAACAAGGAAAAATATAAAAATCCGATTTTTTTAGCCGTTTTGAGTAATTATTTCAAGATTATTTTTTAATTTTGTGCGCGAAATCTTTAACAATATTAACGCCATGATTAAGAAAAATTTATTAGCTACATTTTTAATTTTATGTATAGTCGGTTGCAGTACGGCAAAAACAGGTAAAGACAATGTTAAACTTATTGAACTGCAAACAGAGATGCGTGAAAATCCGGAAGGAATAAGCGTCGAAAATCCGTGTTTTTCCTGGAAATTGTCAGGCAACCGGCAAGATGTAATGCAAACCGCCTGTAAAATAGAAGTTGCAACCAGCGAAAAAGACTTGAAAGAAGGAAAAAACCTTATCTGGAGTTCCGGAAAAATTGCTTCGGAGCAATCATTGCTCTTCGAATACGCCGGAAAACAACTTGACAGTGGTAAAAAATACTTCTGGCAAGTTGTGGTTTGGACAAATGCCGGCGATGAAATCAAAAGCAAAGTTCAATATTTCTCGACGGCGATAAACAGCGCATCGGATTGGGATATGGCCAAGTGGATAGGCATCGGCGATTCGATGAAAGTTGAAAATAACAGGACGATCCTTCCTGCTCGCTATCTTCGTCGGGAATTTGAAGTCGGCACATCAAAAATTCTTCGTGCAATGCTTTATATCTCCGGCGTTGGCTCTTCGATGCCGTACATTAACGGCAAACGGATTGGCGATGATGTTTTCGGACCGCTCCCGACTTGGTATGATGTTTCCGTACCTTATCTCACGTATGATGTGACCGGTTCGGTCAGGAATGGCAGGAATGTCATCGGCGTCGTGCTTGGTAACGGCAGATTCCTGACAATGCGTAAACGCGGTATGGTTTCATTTGGCGTTCCCCGTTTGATTGCCGTATTGAAAGTTGAACATGAAAACGGCTCTGCAACATATTGTACCGATGAAGAATGGAAAGCGACGAACAAAGGACCGATAACGGAAAACAACGAATTTGACGGTGAGAAATATGATGCTCGCCTCGAACTGGGCGACTGGACAAAAGTCGGTTATGACGATTCGGAATGGCAAAAGGCCGATGTTATGGAAACTCCGAAAGGAAAACTGACAGCACAACTCTCTCCCTGTTTGAAAGTCATGAAAGAAATAAAACCTGTTTCCGTCAAATCCGCAGGAAATGGGCGATATATCGTTGATATGGGGCAAAACATGGTCGGATACTTGAACGTGAAGTTGAATGTAAAAAAAGACAAGCCGATAACAATGAAGTTTGCGGAAGTATTGAAACCGGACGGCGCCGAGCTTTATCTCGATAATATCAGATCTGCTCAGGTAACAGATATATACACTCCGGCAAAAAATGGAAAAATCGCGTGGGAGCCTGCGTTTACCTATCACGGTTTTCAGTTTGTGGAAATATCAGGACTTGATTATGAGCCGATAACCAGCGATTTTACAGGTAAAGTTATCTACGATGAAATGGCGACGACAGGCACATTTGAATCGTCGGACGAAACATTGAACAAAATATATCATAATGCTTATTGGGGTATTTGCGGAAACTATCGTGGTATGCCGACCGATTGTCCGCAACGCGACGAGCGTCTCGGCTGGCTCGGAGACCGCGCAACCGGCGCTCATGGAGAGAGTTTCATTTTCAATAATGCGCTGCTTTACAACAAATGGCTCATAGATATAGAAGAATCCATGAATGAAGCCGGCAGTATTTCGGTTGTTTCGCCCCGTTACTGGACGATTTTCAATGACGACGTAACGTGGCCTTCCGCTTTCTTTTATATTGCAGACATGCTCTATAATCAATTCGGAGACGGCAGGTCGATTAAAGAACGTTATCCGGCAATGAAAAAATGGGTTGAACACATGAGCGCTACCCAGATGAAAGATTATATCATGCTGAAAGATACTTACGGCGACTGGTGTATGCCTCCGGAAAAAATGGAACTCATTCACTCCGAAGACCCTTCACGCAAAACAAAAGGAGAAGTTCTGAGTACAACCGTGTTTTACAGCATTTTGCAGTTAATGCAAAAATTCGCAAACATGAACAACATTCCGGAAGATGCAGCCAAATACAAAGACTTGGCAGCTAAAATAAAAGATGCCTATAACAGGAAATTCTTCAACCAGGAAACAGCCCAATACGATAACAATACGGTAACAGCCAATATCCTGTCGCTTCAACTCGGACTTGTACCCGAAGGCTACGAAGAAAAAGTTTTCAAAAACATCGTTGATAAGACTGAAAGCGACTGCAAAGGTCATGTCAGTACCGGCGTACTTGGCATTCAACATCTTATGCGCGGACTTACACAGCATGGAAACCTCGAACTTGCCTACAAGATAGCAACAAATACAACCTACCCCTCCTGGGGCTATATGATAGAAAAAGGTGCAACCACTATCTGGGAACTCTGGAACGGCGATACGGCCAATCCTGCGATGAATTCACGTAACCACGTCATGTTGCTCGGCGATTTGATTATCTGGTATTACGAAAACCTGGCGGGAATTAAAAATGACCCTTCAAACATCGGATTCAAAAAAATCCTTATGGAACCCGTTTTTCCGGAAAAACTGAATTTCGTTAACGCCTCCTACGATTCGCCTTATGGAAAAATTGCAAGCCATTGGAAGCGTGAAGGAAACAGCCTCGCGTGGGAAATAACCATTCCGGCAAATACGACGGCAACGGTTGTATTGTCGACAAAATTCGGAATAAAACCCGAACAAAACAGCGAGGGCATACACAGCGTTAAAGAAGCCGACGGGAAAGTATTCATAGAATTGGGTTCAGGAAAATATCTGTTGAAATCATCTAACTTTTAGGAATTAACGCAAGTAACTTTGACTACATTTTTTTTTAAGACATGAACGAAGAATTGGATTTTTTATACGATGATGACGAGGCCGTAAAATTTATACGAAAACAACTGCCCGACGGATTGAAAACCAAATTCAGCGATGACGATATCAACTATATCATAGATTTGATTTATGAATTTTATGACTCAAAAGGATTCTTGGAAGGAGACGATGAAAAAGATATCGACATCAATGAAGATGAATTAACGGCTTTTGTCATAAAAAATGCCCTGTCCGATGAAGTTGGCAGATTTGAAGCAGAAGAAATATCACTCATCGTACAAGGCGAAATAGAATATTGTGTATCAATTGGAATGTTTGATTAGAACGTATTAATTACTGTGATTTATCCCGAAGATTTTGAACGGAAAATCGGATTCGACAAGATACGACGACTGATTAGCGATAAATGTATTAGTTCGTTAGGAAAAGAATGTGTTGATGAAATCTCATTCTCATCAAATATTGATTTTATTGTCAAAGAATTGTTGCAAACCGAAGAATTTGTACGAATCCTGCAAGACGAAGATACGTTCCCGACCGACTGCTTCATTGATATGCGCTATTCTTTGAAACGTATCCGTCCGGAAGGAACTTTCCTCGACAAAAAAGAACTTTTTGATATAAAACGTTCCCTGCAAACTGTTCACAATATCACTTGTTTCTTTCATAAACCGGACAGGAATGATGAAACAAAATATCCGGCGCTTTCCGCATTATCCGGCGACATTCAGGTATTCCCAAAACTTGTTTCGGCAATAGACGGTATTCTCGACAAATACGGAGGTATGAAAGACAATGCTTCCCCCGAACTGATGAGGATACGGAGAGAACTGACAAACACAATGGGGAACATCTCCCGAAATCTGCAAGCCATTTTGCGTTCGGCGCAATCGGAAGGGATTGTAGATAAAGATGTCGCACCCACGATGCGAGACGGCAGACTGATGATTCCGCTTGCTCCGGCATTCAAACGCAAAATTCGCGGTATCGTACATGACGAATCGGCAACAGGCAAGACAATATTCATTGAACCGGAATCTGTTGTGGAAGCCAATAACCGGATACGAGAACTCGAAAGTGAAGAAAAACGTGAAACAGTGAAAATTCTGACCGCTTTTACAGACTTGATCCGACCCTCGGTTGCCGATATTTTGCCTTCATACGTCTTTTTAGCGAAAATAGACTTTATTCGTGCAAAAGCGCTTTTTTCATCGGAAATCAACGGAATAAGACCGGACGTTGAAAACAAACCCGCCATTGACTGGCAAAATGCCAAACACCCGCTACTGTTGCTATCCCTGAAAAAACAAGAAAAATCTCTCGTACCGCTGGATATTTCCCTCAATGACGAAAACAGGATACTGATCATTTCCGGACCCAATGCAGGAGGAAAGTCGGTTTGTCTGAAAACAGTCGGACTGTTGCAATACATGCTCCAATGCGGACTTTTGATTCCATTGCATGAAAAATCGCGAACAGGAATCTTTGAACGGATCTTCATAGATATCGGAGACAATCAAAGTATTGAAAGTGATCTCAGCACATACAGCTCACACTTGACAAACATGAAATTTTTCATGAGAAACTGTCATCTTAAAACTTTAATACTTATTGACGAGTTTGGAAGCGGAACCGAACCTTTGATTGGAGGCGCGCTGGCGGAGGCTATTCTTGAACGCTTCAACCGAAACGGCAGCTTTGGCGTGATTACAACACATTATCAAAACCTCAAACAATATGCCGAAGCCAGACAAGGCGTGATAAATGGAGCTATGCTTTACGACCGACACTTGATGCAACCGCTATTCTCGCTCTCTGTCGGGCGACCGGGCAGCTCGTTCGCCGTTGAGATTGCACGAAAAACGGGACTTCCGGACGATGTTATTGCACAGGCTTCGGAAAAGGTGGGTAATGACTATATCAGCATGGATAAATACCTCCAGGACATTATACGGGACAAACGATACTGGGAAACCAAACGGCAAAACATACGACAGCAGGAAAAAAAACTTGAAACATTGACCAAACGTTATGAAAAAGATATTGAAGACATCCAACAGCAACGAAAGGAAATAATGCGGAAAGCCCAAACGCAAGCAGAACAAATAATGGCCGAAGCCAATGCGAAAATTGAAAATACAATACGCAAGATTCGCGAATCACAGGCTGACAGGGAACAAACAAAATCTGCAAGAATCGAATTTGAAAAATTCAAAGAAACCATCTCTGCTGCAAGTGAAGATGAATTTTACATAAACCGAAAAACGGAAAAGAACAGAAATAAAAAAACTCTAAAAAAACTAAAACAGAAAATCATAACGCCAAATGAAAATACGGTTTTTGAAATTGGTAATGCCGTTAAAATAAAAGGACAATCAACTGTCGGAACGATAATCGACATTAAAGGAAAACACGCGATTATAGGCATTGGAATGTTTAAAAGCAGCGTCAAAACCGACAATCTTGAAAAAGTCGCCAGCAACGCCGTCGAAAAAGAAATTAAAAAAGCCACATTCGTCAGCTTGCAAACCGCCGATTCCATTCACGAAAGAAAACTAAACTTCAAGCATGAAATTGATGTGCGCGGAATGCGCGGAGACGAAGCCGTTCAGGTAATAACCTACTTTATTGACGACGCCTTGATAGCCGATGTGTCGCCCGTCAGAATACTGCACGGAACAGGTAACGGCATCCTTCGCCAACTAATACGCGACTACTTATCAACCGTTTCAGGCATAAAGCAATTTCATGACGAACATGTCCAGCTCGGCGGAGCAGGCATCACGGTTATAGACCTTTAAACCGCCAGGACGTATTACCAAAGTCCTGCGATTGGCGATATACCTTGTATATGGTATTGTTTATTTCGATAATATGCTATATTTTTGCATTCTCAAAAAATTATAAACATAAAAAATTATTAAGAAAATGAAATCATTATTACAATTTATTTTAGTCAGCTCTTTTGTATTACTGCTGACTGACTGCCAGAGAGAGCAAGACAAGTTTGCTGTAAAGGCAACAATAGGAAGTGCGACAGACGACGCGCTTGTTTATTTACACTACCGTTTGGAAGGGGAAACTGTAATAGATTCGACTTATGTGAAAGACAATAAGTTTGAATTTACCGGCAACATTGAAAGCCCCTTCAGGGCTTCACTCCTAATAAAGGGAGATAAAAATGAAAATCCGGATCGCCTGATTCTTTACATTGAAAAAGGGACCATTCTCTTAAACAGCGCCGATTCCCTGAAAAATGCTACCATATCCGGATCAGAATTAAATGACGACGTAAAGGAATGGAACAATATCGTAAAACCGCTACAAGAAGCGCAATCCAATCTTTATGCGGAATATCGCGCCACCTCTCCCCAAGAAAGGGAATCGAAAGACTTTCAAGAAAAATTTACCGCAAAAAGAGATTCCCTGGATGCAATCCAAAAAGATTTGGCATTGCTCTTTATTAAAGAACACCCAAATTCTTTCCTGGCTTTAGATCAGTTACTCACCATCTGTTTAGGATATTCTCCTGAAGCCGACGAGGCGGAGTCGCTTTTCATGCAACTTTCCCCACAATTGAGAGTTGCATCTAAGGCAGGAAGAGATTACGCTAAAAAAATCGACATATGGAAAAGCACATCCGTGGGCGCCATCGCTCCCGATTTCACACAAAACGACCCGCAAGGAAACCCCCTCAAATTATCCGATTTCAGAGGAAAATACCTGTTGCTGGATTTTTGGGCATCCTGGTGCGGACCTTGCAGGGCAGAAAACCCGAACGTAGTAAAAGCCTACAATGCTTACAAAGACAAAGGATTTACCATACTCGGCGTATCGCTTGACGACAGTACAAGAAACGGACGCGAAAACTGGCTGAAAGCCATCGATACCGACAGCCTTACCTGGGCGCATGTTTCCGACCTGAAATTCTGGAAAAACGAAGTAGCGCTATTATACGGAATCAATGTCATTCCGTCCAATTTCCTCCTGGACCCGGAAGGCAAAATCATCGCCAGAAACCTGAGAGGAGATGAGCTTGCTGAAAAACTGGCGGAGCATTTGAAATAAACGCAGGATTTTAAGATTTAAGATTTAAGATTTAAGATTCAAGATTTAAAATTTAACGGTTAGTGGTTAGTGGTCAGTGACAGGTACCCCGTCATTGCGAACATACAAGTACCACGTCATTGCGAACCCGCAGGGTGAAGCAATCCAGGAAAAAGTCCCGCAGGGACGACACTTTATTAACCGTATGCTTCAGCTTACGGAAAAAAAGGAGCTAAGAGTCAAAAAGTCCCGCAGGGACGACACTTGATT
>JAITJX010000067.1 GCA_031278765.1 Tannerella sp.
TTTTACAAGTGCTTTAAAAAAGAGTTTGGCATTACACCTGCCGACCGGCGGAAAGAAAGATGAAAAAATGAGAACGTTTTTACGTGATTGACGACTCTACGCTTGTCTGCATCGCAGGCAAGGGCGTAACATTCATATTGAAAAATCTTTTAAAAACAATTGAAAAAACGGGTCTGAAATAAAATATTCGTTACCTGTTTTATCAATAATTCCATCGTGGGTTAAGCCATTGACAGCACGTTGTAATGTGGCGGAACCGGGTAAATTGTTTGCCCGGATATACGCCCCCGAAAAAATATTTTTGCCGCCGGTACAAAGGGCAAGTAACAATTGCTTTTTACTTTTTGATTGGCGATCAAAAAGTTCCATGTAATAATCGTTTTTCAGGGCAAGCACCCGCGAAATGCTTGTATTTACAATCTCAGGAGTGACACAGGTATTGCTTTCGGCATATTGCCAGATTTCAGCGGCCAACAGTTGAATGTAATGCGGAACATTGGCTGTTACCGAGATAATATGCCGTACCGTGTTTTCGTCAAGATGTATGCCTTTCTTTGAGAAATTTTGTTGCAGAAATGCGATTGTATCTTTCTCAGGCAAATGACTAATAGTCATTTGAGACGCCGCCTGATAAAAAGCCCTTTTTTTATCGTTGAACATCGCTTGCATGATATGCGTTTTGCTGCCGAAAAAGAGATAATTCACCCCTTGTTGCTGCTGAATTTTACTGCGCAAAAGTCCTTCAAAATGAATGTCTTTCAATTTTTCAACCTCTTGAAATTCATCAAAAAACACCAGTACGCGCTTACTGTTTTTGGCTATCATTTCCGGTAAATCCAACAGTTGCGATACCACGGTTTCGTCCACCGTACTCCCCGCAAAATCAATGGAAAATTCCGGTGTTCCCTCTTGTCCGAAGCCCAATACAGGGCGAATACTTTTGACTAAGGAAACAAAAGTATTGGCAAATTTCTGCAAATTACTTTGTTTGGCGGCTAAGGCTTTAGCATAAAGCCGTACAAACGATTCGGGCGAAAAGACAGGCATGAAATCGAAATAAACACAGATGAAATCTTGTTTTTCCAACTGTTCGATTGCCCTAAAAACCAATGATGTCTTTCCAAACCGGCGCGGCGCGTAAAGCACTATATTATTACCGCCTGCAAGTGTTTCTACAATGCGTTTGCAATCTTCCTCCCGATCGTAAAAATTTTCACCTTTTACTACTGCGCCATAACTAAACGGATTCATGTTCTTTCAACTTTTCAGCAAAGATACGACAACTTTTTGATTATGCAAAAAAGCATTATGCAAAAAAGCATAACCAAACGTAAATTGGGAACCGGTATAAAAATTTTCGGAAAAATTGGTACTTCGCATAGACGACAAACCTTTTTACATGGCCAACATTCAAGTGCGGCTGGATAAATTGTACGGCTATCAAAATTGGGGCGATGCAGCCCTTGAAGCCGTTGTCAAACGGGCGGCCGACGACAATTTCAACACCGTTTCCATTCCTGTTTTTTGGCGTGAAGTAGAACCGGAAAAAAATGAATTTGACTGGACGCTCCTTGATAAATACTTGGGATGGTGTAAAAAATACGACTTAAATGCTGTATGCGGCCACGCCGTCGGCGCCGAGATAACGCATGAAAACAACGTTTCCCGCCATAATGCGGATGGTCAGCAGGAAACTTTTGACGCTCATCTTCAGCCGTACAAACCTCACCGTGACGGAGCACCGCAGCAGGTAAGCAACCACATTATCGCCGCCCCGAACAGTCCCCACCCAAAGGTGAATATAAACACATAATCCAGCACGATGTTTGCCAGCGTGGCGACCAGCATCGCCAACATGGAAACTTTCGGGTTGGTAAGCCTGATAAAGAACGGAAGGGCGACCACAAGTACCGAAAGTGGTATGCCCAGCGAGAACCAGAACAGGCATCATTAAAGTAGAGCCTGCCCAATCGGACGTCAGCATAACGGGCGGTGATAAACGTATCCGCATCGTAAGTGGCAATGCAGCCCAAGCAGCCGTTTATATCCTCACCGGAACAACGGCAGCTCAAAAGGCAATCGCGTCCGGCGAAACGCTGATACCCGTCAACCCCGGATTGTATATCGTACGGGGTTCGGGGAATTTGACGACCGTTAAAAAGGTTATCGTTCGCTGATTTATTAGCGAATAAACGGTTAATCTTTTGAGGCTGTGCCAATTCCCTGTTTTTGGTACAGCCTCTGTTTTGAAAAACGTTCTTTGACATATTGGTTTATACGCTTATTTAATAAATTTCGTATCTTTGCGGTGTATATTAAGACGTAAAGTATAATGAATACAGCAACATTAGACAAGCAGACGAGTGATAAGGTAAGTTTTATTACTTTCATTATTCCGAAATTTGCGTCAGGATACAAAATGAACGTGCAAGACGCTTACTTGTACCTGAAGAAATATGGAGGAATAAACTATCTGAATGAACACTGGTGGGCTTTACATATCGATAATCCATATTGGGCTATCCGAAGTATGGCAAAAATTTGTCGTAATAATGGGGGGTATTTATAAATGATTGTATATCACGGCAGTTATATTGAAATCACGAAAATAGACTTGACAAAATGCGAACCGAGAAAAGATTTTGGCAAGGGATTTTATGTTACGAAAATAAAAGAGCAGGCCGAAATATGGGCAAAACGCACAGGCAAAGACCATAACTGCAATGGTGTTGTTACCGAATTTATTTTTTACGAAAATGCGTTTATAGACGGTGTTCATCGCGTATTGCGTTTTGATTCATATAACGACAAGTGGCTTGATTTTGTAGTATTAAATCGCAGAAAAGATTCGCCTATACCGGCGCATGACTATGATATAGTTGAGGGACCGGTTGCAGATGACAAGATTTCACGTCAAATAGACAATTATATCGAAGGGAAAATTTCACGGGAAAAATTTCTAACAATGCTGCGCCACGAAGAACCAACACACCAAATCTGTTTTTGCACGGCGGACTCTTTACTGATGCTTGAATACCAAGATAAAAACAAAGACATTTCCTACGAAATTTCCGAAATCGGCGAGTCTCTGCTCGAAAAATTAATACTCGACAATCAAATAGATGAAATAAAAGCTACCGATTTATTTTATAATTCCGGAACATTTGCTCAACTTGCCGATGAATCAACCGGATTTTACTTAAAGACTTGGCAAGAAATCTACGAAATGCTTAAAAAAGAATTGAAAAATTCATAACGCATAAATTTTCAACTTTTAATTAAATAAGCGTGTAAACCAATCTCATAGGCTTTGCACCTTTCGCTCGCGCCGACTATAAATTGTCGTACGGGTTTCGGAGAATTTGACGACCGTTAAAAAGGTTATCGTTCGCTGATTTATTAGCGAATAAACGATTAGTCTTTTGAGGCTGTGCCAATTCCCTGTTTTTGGCACAGCCTCTGTTTTGAAAAACGTTCTTTGACATATTGGTTTATACGCTTATTTAATAAATTTCGTATCTTTGCAGGATAAATTCCCGCATCAAATCGTCATTGATTTGGACGAGACAAAGACGATTACCGGTTTTGAGTACCTTCCGCGTTTGGAAACCAAACAAGTCCGGCATGATTAAAGATTTCAGGATTTACATTAAAACAGCGCCATTTAAGATATGAGAAACAGCACCGTATTTTACCTGTTATTTTTGACGCTCTGTTTGTCGGCAACTGTCGGTTACGGACAAAAAGACGTGTGGAAATTAGTCTGGAGCGACGAGTTCAACACCGACGGAAAACCCGATTCCACTGCGTGGACTTATGAACGGGGGTTCGTCCGCAATCGGGAGTTGCAATGGTATCAGCCGGAGAATACCGTCTGCAAAAACGGCGCACTCATTCTGTCGGGCAGGAAAGACAAAGTCGCGAATCCCAACTATACGTCCGGAAGCGCCGACTGGCGGAAAAACCGTGAATATGCTGAGTACACAGCGTCTTCCATTAAAACCGTCGGGAAAAAAGAGTTTCTGTACGGACGTTTTGAAGTCCGGGCAAAGATACCAACGGCGTCCGGCTCATGGCCTGCCATCTGGACGCTGGGAAACGCAATGCCCTGGCCCTCTTGCGGCGAAATCGACATCATGGAATATTACCGGATAAACGATGTCCCGCATATTCTTGCCAATGTCGCCTGGGGAACGGATCGCGCCTATCATGCCAAATGGGATGATGCGAAAATACCTTTCTCCAAGTTCACAGACAACGACCCGGATTGGGAAAACAAGTTTCACGTCTGGCGAATGGACTGGGACGAAACGGCTATCCGCCTTTACCTTGATGATGAGTTGCTGAACGAAACACTGTTGTCGGAAACCATCAACGGCGTTGTCGGGAACTATTCCAATCCCTTCAAACAGCCGCATTATATCCTGTTGAACCTCGCTATCGGCGGCGACAACGGCGGCACGCCCGACGACGCGGCTTTCCCCTTGCAGTATGAGATTGATTATGTAAGAGTATATGAGAGAAAATAACAATACCATGAAAGCAGTAATTTTAATATGCAGTATAATTTTGAGCGTTTGCACGACGATGCAGGCGCAGATTTCTTTCGGCAAGCCGGAGAAAGTAAACGAACAGTGGGAATTTTATCTCGGCGCTAACCCGGACGAAAACACAAAATGGCGAACGCTCGATTTGCCCCACGACTGGAGCATCGAAGGCGTGTTGAATCCGTCGCTGGCTGCCTGCACCGGTTATCTGCCCGGCGGCGTTGCC
>JAITJX010000070.1 GCA_031278765.1 Tannerella sp.
CCTCGCCGGTGTTGCCCGCCATGGTAAACTGAATGGTCGAAAAAAACGGCTGTATGAAGTGTTCTTTTTGATTAGTAATATTCTGCCTGATGCCATTAGCAACCGATATTGTGCTTTTCTTAAGTTCTATCACGGCTATGGCGATACCGTTGATATACGCCACAATATCAGGGCGTTTTTCACAAGCGCCGATAACCGTAACTTCTTCCGCAACGGCAAATTCATTCTTGTTTGGATGCTCCCAATCGATAAAAAAGATCGTTTTTTCCGCTTCACCGGGGTTTTCACGGATTTTAGCGCCGTATTTGAGCAGGGAATATACTCTTTTATTGGCGTCATACAAGCCGGACTGCAAGTTTGACGCTTCTTTACGCAATTCCTCAACGGCTCTGTCGGAAAGGATTTTGCTATAACCCTGTTTTTGTAAAAAGTTTTTGAGTATTTCCGTTTCAATGTTGCTGTTTTCACTCCCCCGCAGACTGCCGTAATAGGCATAGTCAAGAAAGTCACGGTTACGGAACAAGTCAATTACATGATTCTGAACGATTCTTTCAGAGTCTCCGATTTTAGCCATGATTTAACCTCCATTAAAACATCCATAAATTTATTTAAAAAAATCATAATATTCTTTTATTGATTTATCTATTGCAAGATCAGTAAAATATTCAAGTCCCAATTTATGTTTCCAGACAGGTATACTGCCGATGTATTCTTTTACGCTTTGCAAAGAGACTGCTTTTTGCGATATTTCTAAATCCTTAACGCTTTCGACAACTGTTGCAAGGACTTCCAGCTCCGTATCTTTTTTATAACGGATTCTTCCGGCAAGCTGCTCTGCATCCTTGTAATATCCTTTATTTATGGCATTTTCTACCGCTTCATTTATATTTTCCCCAACACAAATATTTTTGTCATTGTCGGTTGCAATGTATGATTTTTCGTTCTCTGCTTTTGGTACAACTGTATAGGCTAATTCTTTGCTAAACGGCCCATAATCCCATTTTTCGAAGATACGAGTTGTTGCCTTTTGGTAGACGAGATACAGGTAAACCAGTTTTTGATAACGCATATGTTTAAGAAACTTCATTCCATTATCCGTGAATAACCTTGTTATTATTGCCAGTATTATCATATATTCAGAAATAGTAAATTCTTTCTGTATTGGCGACACATTCACCAGCCGTATCTTTCCGGTCAAAAGTTCCTGCATCGTGCCCTGCTTGATGAGCTTTGCTTTGTCCAGCTTGGCGGCCAGGGCTTCGATTTCAGCGTCCATATCAGACAGGACGGCGGCGATGGCGGATTGTTCGGCTTCATCAGAAGGAATATTTAAAGTTATTTTACGTAGTGCTTCGCCGTTTATTGAATCAAATGTTGACCCTGATGATAAGGAATTCCACTTCGGTTCAAAATAAATAAACCAATGATAAAGATAATCATTATTTGATGAAATAGCACAAACACCTCTGCCAAGACAACAATTAAATGTCGCTTTAGCAACTTTACCAACCGGGGCTCTGACAGTTAAAATAATATCGCCTTTAACAGCTTCTTTTGTAATTTGAGACGTATATATTCTAATAATCGTCTTTCGGTTGTCAATATCAGCATTCCCCTGAATTAATGGCAGCCCATTTCCTTCAGAATTATAATATTTTGATGATGGCGACTGTCCCATTGTGATATTTTCCGAAATACAAAATAATATTTGTTCCCCCCACTCCCCCGTAAACCCCGGTAATCGCCGCTTCCCGGTTAAAAGTTCCTGCATCGCACCCTGTTTGATAGCCTTTTTCTTGGCAATCAGCTTTTCCAGCGAATCGATATAGCCGTCCATATCGGATAAGACTTCGGCTATGGCGTGTTGTTCTTGTTTCTCAATAGGAATCATCAGTTTGATACTACTCAATGCATTCTTTGAGATTTCCAAGAAAGTAGAACCGATAGCCAATTCAAGCATATTCTGCTTTTTTGTCGAGAGAACATAAAATAGAAATTCATTCGAAATATTATCATTACATACTAAATTCTTGAATCCTTGATTTGTGGATATTTGTTTTGCTGCTATACACATTTCGCCAATTGTTGCACGGCTACATAGTAAAATAGTACCTTCTGGTAGAAGCATCGCGGCGCTCTCGGACAATCCATCAGATGTTATGGTCTTTTCTGTTGATTTAATATATTTTGATTTGTTTTTGGTAATATCAGTAGGTGTACACCATAGAATTTCTCCATTCCAATACTTTGACACCGAAGTTCTAGGTGTTCCTCCACCGGTAATGGTAACTAAGTTACCTAAATTTACCACTTCCCACCCCTCCGGTAGTTTCCCCTTCTCATGCATCGCCGCCGACTCCTCTAAGATAGCGGGTATTGCGCTCAAGTTCCGCGGCCAGTTCTTCCTCGGTGGGGAGGATGAGTTTGTATTTGGAAGCGAAAATCCGACGGCTTTCTTCCAGAACGGAGTATTTGACGATTGTCTCATCCCTGTCGGCACAGAGAATAATGCCGATGGTCGGGTTATCATCCTTGCCGCGCTTTAAGTCATCAAACATACGGACGTACATATCTATCTGCCCGATGTCCTGATGGGTCAATTTTCTGGTTTTAAGATCGATGATGACAAAACACTTAAGCAGATAGTTGTAAAACACAAGATCAATGTAAAAATGCGATGTTTCCGTACTGATACGGAATTGACGGCCCACAAAAGAAAAGCCTCTGCCCATTTCCAGAAGAAATTCCTGTAAATGCCCGATGATGGCCGATTCAAGCCGAGATTCTTTCCCGATGGAATCTTCGGGGATATCTAGGAATTCAAGAATATATGGGTCTTTTATAAGACTGTCGGCGCTTTTACCCTTGGACGGACTTGCCTTGGCAACGGCTTTTTTCCGGGTCGAAAGCAGACGCTCATAATACTTTGATTTAAGGTTTCGCTCCAGAGTACGGACACTCCGGTTCTGTTCCCGCGCTTCGGCAAGATAGTAATGGCGGGCATTTTCACTGTCCAGCCGCATGATAAGCCGAATATGAGACCAGCTCAATTTGCTACACAGCGTGTAGCAAATTGAGCTGTCAGGGAATGCAAGATAAAACTGACGAAAATTCCTAAGATTGGCATAGGAAAACCCTTTGCCGAAGATACTATTCA
>JAITJX010000086.1 GCA_031278765.1 Tannerella sp.
TGCACGATTTGCGCGTCTTTGCAACGCATGAGTGACCGGGAAACAGCATTTATGGAAGAAATATGAACCGCCTCGACCGAACAGCATTGGTTGCTCGCTTCAATCAGCGTTGTAAGAAGTGTTCTTACAGCGTTGTAAGAAGTGTTCTTACAGCGTTGTAAGAAGCGTTCTTACAGCGTTGTAAGAAGTGTTCTTACAGCGTTGTAAGAAGTGTTCTTACAGCATTGCATGATTGTATCTGCTAACGCCGGCTTTTTTTCGTCTCCTGCATTTTCTTTAACGGAAATCTTACAAAAAAAAGACGATTTTATTAAAATTGTTCAAAAAAAAAAATCCCTGTTAACCAGGATATGTATAAAAAAAGTATTACATTTGCATGCTCTTATGAAGAAAAAAATACTTACAAAAAAAGGAATAAAAGTGAAGAATGACTGGGAAATTCCCCGGTTTCTTGAGTCGATAATACAATATTCGAGGAGTGAACACGTATATTTTATGACGGGTTTGCTGTTGTGTTTTATTACCCTGTATCTCGGTATTGCACTAGTGTCGTTCTTTTTCACCGGTGCGGCAGACCAAAGTATTGTGAACAATCTGGAAGCAGGCGATTTGATTTCCAAAAGAAACGTAATTTCCAACTGGGCGGGCGTGCGTGGGGCATATATATCGGATATGATAATAAATAAATGGTTCGGGATTTCTTCTTTTTTCCTTCTGTTTCTACTTGGCTCGGTGGGATTTAAGGCTATGAAACTTTGCAATATACATATTTTCAAACGTTTTGTCCTGTGTGTTCTCCTGACTGTCTGGAGTTCGGCGCTGCTGGCTTTCCTGTCGTCGGGTTTCAGCGATTCGATATTCTTCCACCCTGGCGGACTGCATGGCGACAATCTCTCTGAATGGCTAATCAGCAATATAGGAATAACAGGATTAATACTTGTGCTCCTGACTGTTTTCATACTGATTGCAATCATGCTAAACAAAAAGATCGTTCCTGTGATGCAGTCAAAAATGTCATTCGGAAATCCTGAAAAGAGAACGTATAAGAAAGAAGAAAAAAAGGGAAATCCTGAAGGAGAGAAAGAAGAAAAAGATATTGAAGACGACGACGATGACGACGACGACGACGGAAAAGAGAAGGAAGCCGAAAGAAAGGTGAAATCAAATCTCGACAACAGTTTTGTGGTTGAAGCGCCAGGCGACGATACGTATGCCGTTGAAATACCCAAAGACGCAGATGATGCGTATGATTTTTTGCCGGAACTTGGCGTTTATGATCCTCGCCTTGACCTCTCCGGATATAAATTTCCCGATATCGGTTTGTTGAAAAAATATGATACTTCCGACAGGCAGGTAGACATGGATGAACAAAACGAAAATCAGAAACGCATCAAAAAAACGCTTGAAGATTTCGGCATCAATATAGAATCTATCAAAGCGACCGTGGGTCCTACCATCACGCTCTACGAAGTCGTGCCGGACAAAGGTATAAGAATAGCCAAAATACGCAATCTCGAAGACGATATTGCCCTCCGGCTCTCTGCGCTTGGCATCCGCATCATAGCGCCGATGCCAGGAAAAGGTACGATCGGTATTGAAATTCCAAACAAAAATCCTCAGATTGTTTCGATGGAATCGGTGATTTCTTCCCGTAAATTCATTGAATCGAAATACGAACTACCCATTGTACTTGGACGTACGATTACGAACGAAGTTTTCATGTTCGACCTCACAAAAACGCCTCACCTGCTTGTCGCCGGCGCAACGGGACAGGGCAAATCCGTAGGTCTTAACGCCATAATAACATCTCTATTGTACAAAAAACATCCCTCGGAATTGAAATTTGTGCTTGTGGATCCCAAAATGGTAGAGTTTAATATCTATGAAGATATAGAACGCCACTACCTTGCAAAACTGCCGGATATGGATAAGGCTATCATTACGGATTTTACGAATGTTATCGACACCCTGAAGTCGCTTTGCAGGGAAATGGACGACCGCTACGATTTGCTGATGAAGGCGCATGTAAGAAACATATCCGAATATAACCACAAATTTATCAATCGCCGTCTGAATCCCGAAAAGGGACATAAATTTATGCCTTACATAGTGGTTGTTATCGACGAATTTGGCGATCTTATCATGACTGCCGGAAAAGAAATAGAAATGCCCATTGCACGTATCGCACAGAAAGCGCGAGCCGTGGGTATCCACATGATTATCGCCACCCAGCGACCATCGACAAATATTATTACAGGTACGATAAAAGCCAATTTCCCTGCGCGAACGGCCTTCAAAGTGTCGTCAATGATAGATTCCCGCACTATTCTCGACGCGCCCGGCGCCAATAAACTTGTCGGTCGCGGAGATTTGCTTTTTTCACAGGGCAACGACATGACGCGCGTCCAGTGTGCATTCGTGAGTACGGATGAAATAGAAAACATTATCAAGTCAATAGAAAGCCAGGTGGGATTCGAATCTGCATACAAATTACCGCAACCTCTTGAAGAAGGACAGTCGGTAAGCGACGGTTCGATAGATTTATCTTCAAAAGATTCTCTGTTCGAAGATGCAGCAAGACTGATCGTAGTACAGCAACAGGGTTCGGCTTCACTGATACAACGCAAATTTTCGATAGGCTTTGCCCGCGCAGGACGATTGATGGATCAACTCGAAGCGGCAGGCATTGTAGGAGCGCCGGACGGAAGTAAAAGCAGGCAAGTGCTGATTACGGATGAATATTCTCTCGAACAAAAACTAAACGCCATACAATGAAAAAAAGACAAATGAGCGAATTATACATCAAACTGACTGTGATAACGGCATTAATCAGTTTTCCAGCAGCATCTTTTTCTCAATCGAAAGACGCAGTCGCAATCCTGGAGAAAACAATCAGTAAATACGATGAATACAAAAGCGGTATGGAAATCAGTTTTACGGCCAATATCCACTCCGTAAAAAACCATTTCAATGAAAGTTTTGAAGGAACACTCACAATAAAGGGCGACAAATTCGCGCTGAATACTCCCGATATTAAAAACTGGTTTGACGGGATAACGCTTTGGACCTACGCCATCGGTACGCGAGAAGTTAATATAAGCCATCCGACAAGGAATGATCGGCAATTTATCAATCCATTGCTTTTTTTACACAATTACAAGAAAGATTTCACGGTTTCACACACCGGTGAAAGCACGACACAAAACAGCAAAATGGCGTATGATATTGTGATGATACCCAAAAAACAAGATGATGTTGAAAAAATAGAACTGCAAGTTGAAAAATCGACCTCCTTACCTTCGCGTATTGTTACGCTGATGAAAAACGACATACGTAATACCATTACAATCAAAGCGATTGTGTCCGTTAATCTGCCGGATACGAAATTCGTTTTTCCGGAGAAAGATTTTCCCGACGCCGAAATCGTTGATTTAAGATAACTGTTGACTTAAGATAATTTATGACCGCAGAAACAGTAAAACAGATTTCCTCCAAAAAACGTGCAATTAACTGGCATGTCCTTTACACAAGGCCGAGATCTGAAAAACGCGTGCATGAAAGAATTGAAAAAGAAGGTATTGAATGTTATCTTCCGCTTCATCGTACGCAAAGAGCATGGTCCGACAGAGTAAAACTTGTCGATATACCATTGATCAGTTCTTACGTATTTGTCAAGTGTAAAGAATACGAAGTCATTAATCTGTTAAAAATAAATGGAGTAGTAAAAGTTGTTTTTAATGAAGGAAAGCCTGCCCTGATACGTGAGACGGAAATTGACGCAATAAAAGAATTTTTAAAACAAGCCGAAGGAAAAACATTGGTAACCGGAGACGAAGTTGAAATTCTTGTCGGTTCAATGAAAAAGCGTACAGGTAAAATCATTAAAATTAAAAAAAAGTATATCTATCTCCACATAGAACAGTTGTCTGCTACCGTGTGTATTAATATCAACAGCATAACGCCGCTAAACAGATTAAAATAGTAAAAGTGCAAAATAAAAAACCCTTCTTTCACAATTGCTCATCACAACTGCTTAAATTTAGTACAATGTGTCCGGATTACTAAACTGCATGCATTGCAGGTATTATATAAAGATTAATCCAAATCCGAAGCCTTGATTTTGAATATATGACCGTTACGCGCAAAAACAAGTTCACCGTCTGTTTTTTTACGCTCTTTAACTAATTTCCTGAACGCCAAATGCGTTCCTCTTACGACAATTTCTTCAAATTTACGAAGTTCACGCTCATTCATAATCTTTTAATTTATCATAAATAATTCTATTATATATCTCTTTTTCACCATCCTTCGAGCCTTTGGCTATTACTTCCATCGGCGACAAAGAGTTGTCGGTTATCATCCAATAATCACATATCGGCATATATAAATCAAACAAATTCAGAATACCGGCTCGATACCTTCGCCGTACTGTTGTTTCATTAACATTATGTCCTCCCGCCTCGACTCTGTTTTTTACTCGCTCTACTGCCAGATCCGGCGTATTAAGCCAGAAATACAGCAACGTAACATAGTACCCTTTTTCCTGTGCAGTTTCAACCAGCCTGGCTATCGAACGACTTGCCAGCGTAGTCTCCAATGCAAAATTCTGCTTTATTTCGATCAGCTCTCTGATTCTTTTATACATAATTCTGCTTGCTTCCACTGCAACTGTCGTGTCGCTTGCATTAAATGGAGAAAGACCTTTTGCTATTTCATCAGAATTAACGAACTCCTTACAATTCAACATTTCGGGTAATATTGCGTAGGAAGCCGTTGTCTTTCCTGCACCGTTACATCCGGATATTATATATAAGTTCGACACGTTTTTTCTGTTTTAGCCGCGCAAAGATAAAAGCTATTTTTTTTACCTCCAAATTTTTTTTGCTTTTTTTTTAGACTTTGTACTAAAAAAAGCAGCTTTCGTACTCAAAAACCACTTGTACATACTTGGAAAGCATTTTTTTGCAGAATGTTTTCTAGGGCGGCGCATGTCCGGAATCGACCGATACCGATGTAAGAACCTTACGGACATACGTAAAAAAAAGAGACGCTGCATGTCTTGTTCCTAGCTGCGCAGCGTCTCTTTAAAAAATACACAATTACGGTATCAATCACTAATTTTTATGGCACATACGTAAAGCGGAGCGTCCGGATGTTATGAGCGCCGTGTACGAAATAATACTTGATTTTATTGATTCCTTCATTGAGGGTTAATTTTGCAGGCACAACGTCCCAAACGAAATTAGCCCATCCGCCGGTATTGGAAGCGATGACCGTTCCTGTTTGATCAATGCCGTTTACTTCGATCCTGAAGCTGCCGTCGGAGTTTGGACTGGCTTCTTCTACTTCTACCTGATATTTTCCCTGTGTTTTTACTTCGAGCGTATATTGCAGCCATTCGCCGTCGCCTGTCCATCCGATATTCGGCAGGGAGGCGTTTTCCATATCTACGTTTCCGCTGGCATTATCGCCGTTATCGGCGCGGTATTGGAGGTTGCCGCTGTTGCCGGTATCGTTGTCATGGAAAGCATATCCTTCGCCTCCCAGATCGAAATTGACCATCGGAAGGATGTATGGCGCTTCGGACGACAGGATGTGCGGTCCTTTGAAGGGTCTGGTGTATGCTACCGAAACCATGATTTTTTGCGAAAAGTCGCCTCCGGTGCAAATTATTTCGGTTTCACCTTCGCCAATTGCGGTGATATCTCCGACGGCATTTACTGTTGCAACGTCTACATTTCCGGTTGTCCAGATCAGGAAACTGATGTCGTTGGCGTTTTCCGGTATGCGTGTGGCGGTAATGTTGACTTTGACGCCGGGTGTGAGTTCTACATAATCAATATCTACCCTCAGTCCTGTTATCGGGATTTTGTTCACAACCGTTACGGGTACTTTTGTGTGAATATCTCCGCTTTTGACTACAATGTTGGTAACGCCTGCTCCTGTTGCCGTAAGCAGTCCTGTTGTGGAAACGGTTGCTACGTCGATGTCTTCGCTTGTCCATTCGTATGATGTTTCCGAGGGGCTTGCTTTGAGCTGGAAGGTTTCGCCCGTAAAGAGTTTTAAGGACAGATGATTTACATATATATACGGGGTGACTCCGGTTCTGACGTAGTCGTCGCATCCGGTCGTCCATAAAATAACGGCAGAGAAGATTGCCGGTATTGAAAATAGAGATTTAATATTTATTTTCATTTTCTTATTCCTTATGTGTTATCAAGTGATTTGTTTTACCATTCGTAATCGTCCTGTTTTTTGTTAAATTCAAGACGCAATTCTTCTTTTATTTCTTTTTCCGTGCCCTGGAAAGTGTATTTGTAGTGCAGGAGGAAAGTTTTGTAGGTTTTAAATCCGTCGTCTTCCACAAAAAAGGTATTGGGATATTCCGGATCATCGTCCATTTGGGTAAGCGACAGATTGGCGTAGGGTTTGATTTTTACCGTATAGTCTTCATTGATTTCCAGCACGAGGGCGCCTCTTCGGAGGGTAATGATATTCGATTCGTAGAGTTCGTTTCCTGCCATAACGCGCACCTGGTTTTTACTGATGGGCATCATGATTTTTACGCCGGGCACTTCGATTTCGGAGGTTCCGATTTTCAGTTTTCCTCTCATTGTATAATTGGTGCTTCCATCGCCGTCAGCCCAGCGGTTTTTTATTCTTACACGATAAAGCAGATAGCTTTTTTCGGGATTTATTTCACAGGCGTCGAAGGAAACAACTCTGAAGGCTAAAAAGTAGCCGCTGTCGGGCGACAATCCTTCCGGTCTTATGCGGAGAGGGATTTTTCCTCCGATTTCTCCTGCGGGAATGACCAGTGTTGTAGATTCGATGTCGTACTTGTCGGCAGGCATCGGGCGGTAATATTTCGAGACGTCTACATCATACTGGGCTATGTTGTATTCTTCAAGCAGCGAAAAGTCTTCTGCGAGTTGAATCGTTACGGTTTTAGCGGTGGGATTCGTTCCTCCCATCGAAGCCGAAATATAGCCTGTGGATTCCGGCTGTTCCATGTCGTGGAATCTTTGCAGCACGTTGTCGGCGTTTTCGCTTATCAGGGCAAATACGTTTTTGTATTGTTCCTTTTCAAAAACTTCATCGCGTTTGCAGGCCGACAGGCCAAACAAACAGGCGAATAAATAAATATATATATTATTTTTCATAACTGTTATTTTAATAGATTATTATCAAAATTAAATCTTTGTTCAAATTAATCTTCCCATCCCGGGTTTTGGTCAAGCGAGGGTAAACGGCGTACTTCTCCGAGCGGAATCGGCGTGAAAACCAGTTTTCTGTTGACAATTCTGGAGCCTACACGGGATGTATTGGGAATAACGCGGCGGTAAAAACCGTCTTTATTGGCGTCAAGATTCATTCCCATCATGGGTTCATTTTCGACTTCTTCGTAAATGCCCCATCGACGGACGTCGAAATAGCGGTGGTTTTCGTACAGCAGTTCTATCATGCGTTCTTTTATGATTTGTCTCTGCACTTCTTCGCGCTCTCTCAACTGCGACTGCGAAAGGCCAGGTATTCCTGCACGGTGGCGCACTTGATTGAATGCCAGCCTGATTTCTTCCGTATTCCTTTCGAGGGTATATTCCTTTTCTCCCAGCA
Organism: Tannerella sp.; assembly: GCA_031278765.1. Lineage (GTDB taxonomy): Bacteria > Bacteroidota > Bacteroidia > Bacteroidales > Tannerellaceae > Tannerella. The sequence goes on from JAITJX010000086.1 coordinate 7,618, forward strand.
GGACTGTATGCTGTCCGGTCAGGTTGTTGAGCGCTTCGGCATACATCAGCAAAATATCGGCATAACGGATCATTGCATACGCTTTGTCCATGCGTCTGGCGTTATCCATCGTCCATGCATCTGTCGGATGAATGAATTTCTTGACAACATATCCCGTCGGCGGGTAGTTGAGCGGATCGGTTGAACTCAGCCTGCCGTTGTTGCCATCGTAATGATAATTGATCCGCTGGTTGTAATATCCTGCCGAAGTACACGAGCTCATCGGCCAGAAACATTCGCTGAATCCTACAGAGGCATAGAAACGCATCTCACGGTTTACATACATGTTGAATACATTGTCCAGCAGTCTGTATCCCGAAAATGTTTTTATGCTGGTGGTAAAGTTTTCTTCCAGATAAGGATATTTGTCGCTGGAATTGTTGATACTGCGTCCGTCTACCATGGCATAATTGTCAATGATTTTTTGCGGAATCGCCATGCCGTTCCATCCGCCGGCCGTATTGGGGAAAGACATCTGCGTGTTGGCCGTCAGCGTTCCGCTTCTTTTTGCCCATACATATTCCGGATTGGTAGGAATAATGGCTTCGCCGGTAAATATTTCCGAATAGGATTTAAAGTGGTCCAGTCCGTCGGCGCCGCCATTTTCCCAGGCGTAGTAGTAATCGGGATCTCCCGTTTCAGCAGAAACATCCACGCCATTGGGCAATTCGGGCGTTTCTTTGTCGGAGGGGGTTGTATAAAGACGATATATGCCCATATCTATTACCCGTTTTGCGGCAGCGGCAGCCAAAGCCCAGCGTTTTTCGTCGTAAGTTTGTGAAATGTATTGAGCGCCGTCGGTTGATCTTGTCCAGCGTCCAAAGTATATCCGTGCGACACTGCCTCCGTTGAACAGCGGACTTGCATGATAAAGTCTCAGTCGGGCTATCAGCCCGTAAGCCGCTCCTTTCGTCGGGTGTCCGAACTCCATCAGGGGACGGGTGACAGGGAGAAGGATGGAGGCGTCTTCCAGTTCTTTGCAAATATATTCCACCGCCTCGTCGTAGGTGCATCGGGAGCGGTCATAATAAGGAAGCGCTTCATTGGAATTTACGATCTCATCTCCCAGCAAAATGGGCGGTCCGAAATTGAGCAGGAGGTTATAATAGGCGTATGCCCTGATAAAACGTGTGATGCCGACGATTTCAACCCTGTCTTCCGTAGTCATGTCTTCGGCTTCATCCATCCGTGCAAAGATGGTATTGCATTTGCGGATGATATAGTAGCTGTTGTACCACAGTGAGCCTAAAGAATAGGTATCGTTTGCCGTGATCTCGCCAAGTACGTAACGCATACCGTTATAACCGTGCTCCGTCCCGTAAGCCGTAAAGGCTTCATCGGTGGCCAGAGGTCCTGGCGTATAACTGTTCTGGTGCAGCGAACCTTCGTCCGTAAAATAGCTTGCTGTCGCCCACATGTATGCCCTGATGTATCTTGTCTGCCGAAATACGGTATCCAGTTTCAGCTCGTCGCTAAAATATTTGTCAACACTGAGAAAGTCTTTACATCCCGTGATGAGCATTAACGGCAGCAAAAACGCTATACTTAAATATATACCGAATCTGTAAAATATTTTTTTCATTTTCTATTATGCTTTTAAATTGATTATAAATAAATGTAGAATTGCACTCCATAAGTTGCCGGTATCGGATAAACTACACCGTTGAACCTGGCCTGTTCGGGATCGAAGAGTTTCACTTTATCCCATATATACAGGTTATTGCCTATGAATTGAAGGTCTATTGACGATATGCCGATTTTCCTCAACATATTGAACTTAAGATTATAATTGAGCGTTATCTCTTGCAGGCGAAGATAGCTGGCGTCGCCTTTCCAGAAAGTGGACAGTTGCGAATTGTTACTGTTGTATCCATATTGCAGTCTCGGGAAAAGTGCATTCGGATTTTCCGCCAAGCTCGGATCGATGCCCTGTTCCATGGCATATTCTTTGGATATCCATCTGTTTTTGGGATCATTCACTATTTTGAGCACATTGCCCGTATTGCCCTGGTAGAACGGCACGTAGCCCGCTCCGTTACCTCCATAACCTACACGGAAATAGTCGGTTTTACCCGTGCCTTTGAACAGTACTCCCAGCGTAAACTTTTTATATATGAACTCTCCGCCGAAGCCATACATCAACAGCGGCGTGGGACTGTATGACAAAGGTACGCGGTCGTCGCTGTTGATCAGTCCGTCTCCGTTCACGTCGCGGTATTTGATGTCGCCCGGCAGAATCGTGCCGCCGAAGGTTTGTACGGGACTGGTGTCAATATCTTCCTTGTCTTTGAACAGTCCAATGGCTATCAAACCGCGAACAGCGTCGAGCGGATAACCTCCGACTTCCTGATAGGGATATTTCGGATTGGCTTCCTCCCAGTTTTGTACATTGTTTTTCGAATAGGTGAAATTGCCTCGCAGCGTAAATCTCATGTCTTCATTGATTTCATGACTGAAACTGCCGCTTCCGTCCGCACCGTAACTGACCATTTTACCGATATTTCCGTAAGGCATCGACGTCAGACCGACGTATCCGGGTATCTGAACCCGCTGCTGGAAAATTCCGTCACGCAAATCTCTGAATATATCTACTACCAGGTTCATTTTGTTGTCGAACAGGTTTGCATCAATACCCAGGTCGGCTTTGAGGGCTTTTTCCCATATCAGGTTGTCTGCGCCGATGACATTTTCCGAAACGCCGTCAAGAGCGGACGACGATCCCCAGGGTGAAACTCCGTACTGATTCACCAGCGTCAGATAGGGGAAGCGACGCGAGGAGATGCGGTCATTGCCCACTGTCCCGTAAGAACCTCTGATTTTGAAAAACGACAGCCATGGCAGCTTGTCTTTGATTAACTCATACCCGCTGGGCACCCAGCCCAAAGCTATGGACGGGAAGAAACCGTATTGCCGTCCGGGCTGGAAATTCTCGCTTCCCGTAAAACCGAAGTTGAAGTCCATAATATATGTATCCTTGAAACCATAGGTCAGACGACTTGAAACGCCCTGATACCTGACGGGGATGGAGTTCAGGTTGGAGGTGCCCTCGCTGGCCTTTTTCTGGTCGCTGATATAATAATATACCAGTCCCGAAGTACGGTGATCTTCGGCAAACACCTTGTCGTAGTTGATAGTGCTTTCAAAATGGTATTTACGGAACTGGTCGGTACTTCTGCCATAGCTTGCCGACTGTTCGGCCATCCTTTGTATCGTTATCAGTTTGCCGGACTGATCCCGCCCTACCGCCTGATAAAGCGCAGGACGGATCAAGCGCCGTTCGCTAAACCAGCTGTTGATGTCGTAAGCGCCCTGCATCTTGAATTTCAGTCCGTCGAGGATCATCGACAGGTCCTGACTCAATGCGAGCGTAATCTTGCCTTGATATTCCTGATCGGAACGGCGTCCCATCCGGTTGATCATCACATAAGGCGAAGTCATGGCGTCTCCTCCGCTTGTGGCAGGGAATTGCCCGTTGGAATATACCGTGGGCAACAGCAGGGGATTGATATTGGCCTGGGCTTGCCAGATATAACTGGTACTTGCCACGCCGGGATTGTTATGGACAGACAAGAATCCGTTCGAACCGAAATACATTTTTGTCGTCGGCGAGAGTTCCAGGTCGATATTGGCGCGGTAGTTATAAGTATTGTAGCCGACGTTGGAAGAGTACGGGCTAGTTTTGTCCACCTTGTAAGCCGCCGTTTCAGAACTTCCGCCCAGCGAAATAAAATAACTTGCAGCCGTGGCGCCTCCTCTTCCGCTGACATAATAACTTTGCCTGGAAAAATTCCTGTTCAGGATTTCGTTCTGCCAGTCGACGTCGGGATAGATGTCGCGGTCCGTACCGTCTCTGATGATGTCCATTTCGACGTCTCTGTAAAGCGGCTCCTCATTCCTCATCGCCCGCGCCTCATTCCCCAGAAGCGCATATTCATAAGCCCGGAGATATTCCGGAACCCGTACCAGATGTGAAAGCGTATAATTAACGCGGCCGGTAATATACAGTTTTCCTGCCGTTCCTCTTTTGGTTGTCACAAGGACTACGCCATTAGCGCCCCTGACGCCATATACGGCCGTAGCCGAAGCATCTTTGAGGATGGAAAAACTTTCGATATCGGCAGGGTCAATGCTGTTGATGTCACCTTCCAGACCGTCGATAAGCACCAGAGCGCCGGCGTTGTATCCGAACGTGCCTATACCCCGAACCCAAAACTCGGCGATATTTCGGCCCGGTTCGCCGCTTGTCTGCAAAGAGATGATACCTGCGGCGCGTCCGCCCAACAGGTTGGCCACGGAGACGACAGGCGTTTGCAAATCTTTGACCTCTACGGTCGTAATAGCTGCCAGCGAAGATATTTTACGCTGCGCTCCCATAGCCGTAACTACGACTTCGTCTATTTTCATGGCTGTTTCCGTGAAACGGATTTCCAGATTTGTTTTGGCTTCGGTAACCAGATACTCGATATTCTCGTATCCGATAAAAGAAAAAACCAGCACATCGCCCCGTTCAGCGCGGATGTTAAATTTGCCCTCGGCGTCGCTTGTCGTTCCGATGGTTATCTTGTTTTTATGGTAAATCGAAACGCCTGCCATCGCTTCGCCCGTCTCGTCATAAACGGTTCCCTCTATTTTGAAGGTTTTCTCCTGCTGTGCAGCTACCTGGACAAGGGCAAAAATCATAAAAAAAGTTACAATATATATTATTCGTTTCATGCGATTTTGTTTTAATTGTTTTTTTTTAATTGATAGACATTTTTCTCACCCTGTTATTTCCGTTGTCGGCAACATAAACCGTACCGTCTGCCGAAATACCGATACCTCTGGGTCGGGAGAAAAGCGCATCCTCCTTGCCGCCGTCTTTCCAGCCGGAGGAACCCGGCATACCCAAAGTGGTTTCAACCATCATTTCGGGCGTAATGCGGCGAATGCAGTGATTGCCGCTGTCGGCCACGTACATATTGCCGTCTGCATCGCAGAATATCTGCGAAGGCTCTCGGAACTGCGCCGTTGCGATGGGCCCGTCGCGATGGCCGCCGCTGGCTATGGCGGCGGTCAGCCGTTTCATGGTGCTTTCCGGATTGGGATCATTTATGTCTAAGCTAAAGATACTGTTGGCATAGCCTGATCCACCGTTGCTCCACATGGAAATGAAGAGAATACCGGGGAAGAGGGGATTGAACGTCATGCCATAGCTGTCGCCCTGGGGAGTTGAGGCAACCACTTCGAGCTCGAAATTCTGGGGATTTATCTTTACCAGCTGGCCGTAATAATAGCGTGTATAGATATATCCGTCGTCGGGATTCACCACCATGCAGTGCTTCCATCCGTTGGCGGGGCGGGGAACATTCTCCGGCCACTTGGCTTCCCTGATCCTCGGCGCCCAAAATTCCCGCGGATCGAGCGAATAATAAGAGCCTATGGTCGTCTCGGTCGATATGGTGACAACGCCTGTTTCAGGATCGGCTGCCGGAATATTTGACGTTACGTCGCGGGCTATAATTATCAACTCGTTGTTCTCTTCGTCAATTCGACAAATATGACAATAGCCGTCAGGGTCTATGTTTCGTGTCGTAACAAAAATATTTCCGTCCTTATCCACACAGATGTAGCGTGGCGCAAACTGTGATTCGGCCAAATCGCCTTCTTTCAGAACAGTGCCGTTACCGTTGCCCGCAATGGTCGCTACGGTCACGGAAGCATGATAATAAAACGGATCCGGATAAGTAAGCGAATCTTTGCCTGCGACCACAGAAATAGCGCAAGTATCGCCCGGTAAACGCGGCGCCTGTACATAAATACGTTTCCCCGTAGAGCCGATAACGGCTGCCGGTCGCTGATTGAAATAGACCTTGATGTCCTTAGCGTTCGTGGGAAGATTCTCTCCGACCAACATCACCTGCTCCTGATATTTACCCGAATCGGGATAAAACGAAAGCAGTTTGATCGGTTTGTCGGGGTCGTACGTTCCTTCCCCGCCATCGCTTTGCCCGCCGCAGGAAACAAGAATGCCTGCGAAAGCAATCATACAAAACAAAAGAAATTTACATTTGCATTTCATAATTTTAATGAGTTTGTTTAATGAATATTAGAATTTTATTAGAGAAATCAGTAATTGCCATTCTGCTGAAAGGGAAATAAAAAGAGTATCCCCCCATCATGAAAAGACAGGAAAAAAAATTAAGAAAAAACCGTAAAAAATCAGAATAAATTCTTAACGGACGACGGCGAAAAAATACTTTCGCATGAGGTAAGGAAAGGAAATGCAGATTGCAGAAAGTGGTAAAACAAAGACAATACTTAAATGTATAACTTATTGATATAAGAGGCTTTAATAAGAGGTTAGAGGTTTTGCCCCCCCCCATTATGTCATGACACAATGTCATGAGGAGAGAAAAGGATAACATTTTACTTATATTTATTTTTTCTTGCATCTTCACGATATTTTGACTGCAAATATACAATATTTTTTTTATTTATATAATTTTATTTTATTTTTTTTTATTTTTTTCCCCCACAACGCCCCAGGAACTCTGCGGACATACACAAGAACCTTATGTACCTGCACAAGAACCTTATGTACCTGCACAAGAACCTTACGGACATACGTAAGAACCTTACGGACATACGTAAGAACCTTACGGACATACGTAAGGACGTTGACGATAAATGTTTTTTTCAAATTATGTGAGGCAGGAAAAAAAGCGACCTCCTGAAGAAAATCTTGATTTGTCGCTTCCGTGCGGCTGAAGGGACTCGAACCCCCACGCTGTAAAGCACCAGATCCTAAGTCTGGCGTGGCTACCAATTACACCACAGCCGCAAAGCGGGTGCAAAGATACGAATTAGTTGCAATTATTACCGGTAAAAGGATTGATTTTTTAGCAAACCGTCGAAAAAAATAAAAAAGTGAGGCGTACATCTTCACAGACTTGCCTCACAAAGCGCTAAACGAAATCCACATATTCAGAAAATCTGATTTTGTGTATAACAAGTACAAAGGTATAGCGACTTGCCGGAGTGAAAATTGATGTATGTTAAGAACGGATTTCTTTACGTTTTTTTCATAAAAAAAGACAGATTTTTGCGAACTTGTTTTTTTTTATAAAAAAAATAAAAACAAACGTCGGTTTGCGAACAGAAAAACAGGTCGAATTTTCTGCCGCTAGTATGAAAATTTCCCGATTCTCTTTGCGATTTTCCCAATTTACATTACTTTTGCAGGTAATTATGAAATAATAAATTATGAAAACGAAGAAAAAATTATTCATTACGCTGTGTTTGACCGTTTCGTTTTTTGTTTTAAATGGACAGCGTTCCTATAAGTTCGATGATCCTGACAGGCTTTTTGCCGAAGGGAAGAATTTTTTTGAATTAAAAAACTATGCGGGTTGCATTGATAAACTTGAAGAATACAGGAAGGCGGGAAGCAACAGAGATCTTATTCAGGAGGCTGACTTTATGATTGCATTTATTGCTTTTGAGCAGGGAAAACATTTGACGTGGGACATGCTTGTTTCTTATTTGGAGAAATATCCGGATTCGAGGCATGCCGATATCATACGATTTTTGATTGGGAACTGCTATTTTGAGAACGGCAATTACGAAGCGTCCGAAAAAAGTTTTTCGGAAACAGATACAGGCCCCTTAAGTCTTGAACAGCAGGAAGAGCGCCTCTATCGGCTTGCATTTTCTCAACTGCAAAACTGGCGCTTGAACGAAGCGCGAGAAAACTTTGTCGCCGTATGCGAATACAACTCCAAATATGCGAAGGCTGCCACCTATTACATTGCTTATATCGACTATTCGGAAGGTAACTACAAAGAGGCTTTGGCGAATTTTAACACATTGCGCCGAGAGTATGAGTTTTCTTCGCAATCAAACTATTATATTGCACAGATGGATTATCTGAATGAGGATTATGACGAGGTAGTAAGACTTGTCGAAAGACTGCTTAAAAACAATCTTGGCGATCAGATTAAAACCGAACTTTACCGTATCGCGGGAAATTCTTATTATCAATTGAACAATCAGGATGCAGCCATTTCGATGCTGAAAAAATATATCGCTTCGACCGATAATCCTTCACGCAAGGAGCTGTATATACTCGGCGTATGTGAATATAATTCGGGAAATTACAAAAACAGTATCGAAGCGCTTTCACAAACGACAACGGAAACGGATGAACTTACGCAAAATGCAAGTCTATACCTTGGATACGGCTATTTGAATGCCGGTGATAAAAACAGTGCGCGAATGTCTTTCGAGCAGGCAGGCAGCATGACATACGACAGGAAAACGCAGGAAACCGCTCTTTACAATTATGCGCTTCTCGTTCATGAAACTTCGTTTACCGGCTTTGGCGAATCGGTGAAAGCGTTTGAGCGATTTTTGAATGATTTTCCCAATTCTCTGCATGCGGATAAAGTTTATGATTATCTTGTGGAAGATTATCTTACTTCAAGAAACTATCAGGCAGCGTTGGAATCAATTGATAAAATCAAAAGACCGACGCCTAAAATTCTTGAGGCCAGGCAAAATGTATTATTTCAGCTTGGAAATCAGGAATTCATGAACAGGAATACCGATGCGGCCATTGATTATTTTACAAAATCCATAGAATTAGGAAACTACGACAGCGAAGCCCGTTCAAATGCCTATTTCTGGCGCGGCGAATCTTATTACCGTATGGCTCAGTACACAAAAGCCATTTCCGATTTCAATACTTATCAGAATGTTTCAAAGCAAAGATTTTCGGAAATTTACTCGCTTGTTTATTACAATATCGGATATTGCTATTTCAATTTGAAAGATTATAATCAAGCGCTTATTGCATTGAGACGTTATGTTACGCTTGAAAGTCAAAAAGGTTCGAACACGCTTGCCGACGCATACAACAGAATAGGCGACTGTTTGTTTTACCGGCATCAATATGCCGAAGCGGAAACCAATTATCAACGCGCCGTTGATTTATCACCTGAAACCGCCGATTATGCTTTGTATCAGAAAGGCTTTGTGAAGGGTTTGCAAAAAGACTATAACGGGAAAATCAAATCCCTCGACAATCTCATCAATGACTATCCGACGTCGCAATACATTGATGACGCTCTTTTTGAGCGAGGGCGTTCCTGTGTTTTGCTGGACAAATACAATGATGCGGTTTCATCATTTACAAAGTTAATGGACGAATATCCGCAATCAAGTCTTGCACCGAAAGCGGGCGTCCAGCTTGGGTTGCTGTATTACAATAACAATGAGTTGGAAAGCTCGATATTTGCATACAAAAGAGTAATAAAAGATTACCCCGGAAGCGAAGAAGCAAAAGTGGCCATGCAGGATTTAAAATCGGTATATATAGACAAGAATGATATTAGCTCTTATGCGGCTTATCTCAATTCGCTGGGTGGGACAATGCGATTGGAAGTGAGTGAACAGGATTCTCTTACTTATCTTGCCGCTGAAAAAATATTTACGAAAGGAGACCGGACGGATGCGGAAAAAAGTCTTGAAAATTACTTGAAATCATATCCCAACGGCGCTTTCAGTTCTAATGCAAATTTCTATCTGGCAAAAATAGCTTACGACAAAAAGAATTATCCGGAGGCAAAACGTTTGTTTGACTTGGTTTTAAGTAGCGGAAACAATAAATTCCGTGAAGAATCGCTTGCTCGGAAGTCTGAAATCGAATATCTGGCAAAGGATTATGCCGATGCAATAAAAACATTCGGAGAATTGGCGCTGGTAGCCGAATCACGTGAAAATATAGAGGCTGCGAAACTTGGAATAATGCGGTGTGCGCAATATATCGGACGCGACAAAGAAACGCTTGATGCTGCGAACGAATTGTTGAAGGAAACAAAACTTTCGCCCGAAATTCAATTCGAGGCGCGCTATTTCAGAGCAAAGGCAAATATCAGGTTAGGCAATTCGAACAAAGCTATTGACGATCTCGCAATATTAAGCAAAGATACAAGAACGGAATACGGTGCGGAAGCGAAATACATGCTCGCACAACTTTATTTCGATAAAAAAGACCTCTCACAGGCCGAAAAGGTGTTGACCGAATTTATTGAAAGCGGTACGCCTCATCAATACTGGCTGGCGCGCGGTTTTATCCTGATGTCGGATATTTATGACGAAAAGGGAGACAAATTTCAGGCCCGTCAGTATCTGACCTCGTTGCAACGCAATTATAAAGGCAACGAAGAGATCGACCGCATGATTGAAAACAGATTGAAAAAATTAAAATAAAAAAGTCATGAAAATGAATAAGATATATACATTATTTATAAGTTTTATTTTCCCTCTGACGGGCGTTTCCGTTTCGGCTCAACAGCCGGAAAATAATAAAGAAGAAGTTGAAAAAAATACAGAACAGGAGAGCATTAGCCGTCAAATGACTTTGGAGCGCGAATACGACCCAACGATTATGGACGCATCGAAAATCAATACGTTACCGAAAGTTCGTGAAATGATCGTGCAGAAGCGTCCGATTGTATATTCCGATTATGCTATTCCGCTACATCTTGATAATGAAATTAACGCGCTTCCTTCGGGAATTTTTATGACCGCTATCGAGCGCTATGCAAACATAGGGTATTTGCATTTTGCAGCCGGAACATTAATGAATTTTACGGGTGATTTCGGTTATCATCCGTTAAGTACGGAAAGAGACGATCTGCGCATGTATTTTTCACATCGTTCAACCAACGGAAATGTGAAATTTTTAGATGATAATTACCTTTATAAACGCAAGGCAAAACTGAATAATAATGCCGGAGGGCTTGATTTCAGACATACTTTCGATAATTTAACGCTTTCGCTGGGCGGCAGTATCGATTATTCAATGTTTAATTACTATGGACAACCTGCAAATAATATTCCGTTAGCTTCTTCCGGCGTTTCTTCAACGACAAATGATTCTATAAACCAGGCAAACCTCACTGTCAACGTACATGCCGGAATAGCCTCGAACATTAAGGAAAAACTTGGATACCACTTCGGAATCGACTACACCAATTTCAATCAAAAATATTCCCTGGCAACAGAGTATAAAGGCATAACCGAAAACTTTACCGGGTTGAACCTTGGCCTCAACTCGCCGGTCGAAAATGACCAGTGTTTCGGTATTGACCTGAAATTGAATATCTTGAATTATACGGCGCCGGAATTGCCGTCCGGTTTTGTTGCGGACAGCATTAACTTTGATAATCGGTATGAATTGACGTTTAATCCTTATTACAAGTTGGATAAAGAATTTTTGAAGATCATTCTCGGCATTAACCTGATGACTGTTTTTCAGGACGAGGGCGCCTTTTTTTTCTCGCCAAACATAAAATTAGACGTACCGTTCTCGCCAAGCAGCATGTTTTATGTTGGTTTGGGCGGCGGAATCGAATCCAATACAATGAGCAGTATGGCGCGCATCAATCGCTATATTAATCCGGCTTTCCCTCCCGATGTTTCAAAATCATGGATTGATGGCCTTCTGGGGATCAGAAGCAGCATCAGTTCCGATTTTTGGATAGATATTTTTGGAGGTTACAAATATACGGAATCGGACGTATTCTTCAATCCATCAATGTATGCCTGGATAAATGACGGTTTCAACAATGTAAGTATGATTTTCCAGCCTAATTCTCAACGATTGCAAATTGGCGCTTCTTTGAAATATGATTACAGAAACCTTTTCGGATTTTATGTGAACGGAACATATCATCATTATACGGTTGAGTTTGTCGATAAATGGAAGAACAGGGAAACAGGCATTCCGAACAGTACGGAGACCAAACCTTATGGCAAACCTGCTGCGGTTTTAAATGCGGGTATCAATGTCAAACCGATTGTTCCTTTGATTTTGAATCTTGATTACAGCATGTTGTCCGGAATGTATGTTTATTACGGCGACAATTCAATCATGAAATCTATCAACGATTTGCATTTCAGAGGTTCATGGAAATTCAACAATACTTTCGTCGTTTATGCACAATTTAACAATCTGCTTTTCCAAAAACAGGAAATGTATTACGGATATCCTTTACAACCGTTCACCGCAATGGCCGGCTTAAATATAAATTTTTGATTATGACAAATGCACTGAAAAGAGAAAATTCCTTGCACCGTCAAGAGAAACCTCTCAGATGCCCTCTTGTATGGAGAAAACCGGGGAAAAGCTTATGGATACTTGCTCTTTATTCTTTGTTCTCGATTTCAAACGCCCAAATTCATGAACCTGTGAAATGGGCATTCACGTTAAATGACCTGCCCGCAGCTGAAAAAGAAATTTTATTGACAGCAACAATAGACGAAGGTTGGCATTTGTATGATTTGAATCTTCCTTCAGGCGGTCCGATTTCTACTTCCATTTCTTTTGGGACCGTTAAAGGCGCCGAATTGCTCGGCAAACCTGCGACTTCCATTCAGCCGACAGTTGTTTTCGACCAGATGTTTGACATGGAACTACGCTGGTTTTCAAACAAGGTTTCTTTCATCCAGAAAATAAAAATTACCGACTTCAGGAAGTTTAAACTTGTCGGCGAAGTTGAATTTATGACCTGCAACGACGAGACATGTCTCCCGCCGGAACGTATTCCTTTCGAATTCGACAGCAAAAATATCAAAAACATCATTCAAAATGCTTCCGTTGTTATATCGCCATCCAAGGATTCTTCACTGAATGAATCCGTTTCGGAAACAGACAGTTTGATGCCAATAAACGATGATTCGGCAAAAAGAAGCGTTTCCGACATTAAGGAATTTATAAACAATAAGGCCAATAACAATAATTTGAATGAGAACCGCAAGAGTGAAACCAGGAACGTTTCTCTATGGACACCTGTCATCAATGAATTGAAAGCATTGGGTGATACAACCACCTCAACAACGGACAATTCCCTCCTTTATATTTTCATTGCCGGTTTTCTGGGCGGTCTGTTTGCATTGCTGACTCCCTGCGTGTGGCCTATGATTCCCATGACGGTCAGTTTCTTTCTTAAACGCTCGAAAAACAGGAAAAAAGCAATATTCGACGCCGTTCTTTACGCTTTGTCCATCATCGTCATTTATCTTACTATGGGGTTAATAATTACAGGATTGTTCGGTGCAAGCGCCTTGAACGACCTCTCTACAAACGCCGTTTTCAATATCCTGTTTTTCTTGTTGCTTGTTATCTTTGCCGTTTCGTTTTTCGGCGCTTTTGAGATGGTTTTGCCCTCTTCATGGACAAATAAAACAGACAGCAGAGCGGATGCTACAACAGGCTTGTTATCCATATTTTTCATGGCTTTTACGCTGGCGCTTGTATCGTTTTCGTGTACAGGTCCTATCATCGGAACATTACTTGTAGAAGCGGCTTCGCAACGTTCTGCCGTTGCGCCTGCAATCGGCATGTTTGGCTTTGCGCTGGCGCTGGCTTTGCCTTTTGCATTGTTCGCCGTTTTTCCAAACATGCTTCAAAGCATGCCTAAATCAGGCGGCTGGCTTAACAGCGTTAAAGTTGTGCTCGGATTCCTCGAACTCGCTCTTGCCCTGAAATTCCTTTCCGTTGCAGATCTCGCCTACGGTTGGCGAATACTTGACCGCGAAGTATTTATTGTTCTCTGGATTGTTATTTTTGCACTGCTGGGCTTCTATCTGCTTGGCATGATCCGTTTCAAACACGATTCCGAACTGAAATATGTTTCGGTTCCCCGCCTTTTCCTGTCAATCGTTTCGCTTGCTTTCGCCATTTACATGATTCCTGGACTCTGGGGTGCGCCCTTAAAAACCATCAGCGCCTTCACTCCACCGCTTTACACGCAAGATTTCAGTCTTTATGAAAACGATGTTCATGCGCAATTCGACGATTATGAAACCGGCATGCAACATGCCGCAAGGACAGGGAAGCCGGTCATCATTGACTTTACCGGCTTCGGATGCGTAAATTGTCGCAAAATGGAAGCTGCCGTTTGGACGGACGCACGAGTAAAACACGTGCTTGAAAATGACTATGTCCTGGTTTCACTCTTCGTCGACGACAAAACAAAACTCACACAGCCTGTCGAATTTGAAGAAAACGGTAAAAAAAGAACCCTTAAAACGATTGGCGACAAGTGGAGCTACCTGCAACGAAATAAATTTGGTGCAAATGCACAGCCATTCTACGTGATTCTCGACAATAAAGGATTCCCACTGGCTCCATCTTATGCCTACGACGAAGACGTTCAAAAATATATTAACTTTCTGGAAAACGGAAAAAAACAGTTTAAAGCAAAAGAAACACGGAAAAGTGCGGACGCCTATATTTAACGAGCAGTTTCCCAATATGTTTACTTCGGATACAAATATTATTTTGGCAAAACAAAACGACAAAGCGGAACTTGCTCTTTTGTGGAAAGAAGTGTTTAATGATTCCGACGAATTTATAAAACTCTTTTTTGACAACGTTTACAAACCGGAAAATACGCTTGTGGCGAAACGTAACAGTCAAATTGTTTCAACTTTGCACACAGTTCCCTATAAAATCAAAATTAACGACTTAATGCTCGACGCGGCATATATATGCGGAGTTTGTACCCGTGAATCCGAAAGAGGCAAAGGATTCATGAACCTGCTTATGAATGGAGCAATGGAATTTATCAAGGAAAGGGGATTTGCATTTTCGTTTCTTATTCCCGCTACGCCCTGGCTGTTCGATGTTTACAGGGATGCAGGATATAAATTCGAGATCCGGGACGCAAGATGCAGGACACAAGACGCAGACCGGGCATACCGGCGTATATCCCCGGATATAAATATAATTCCATGCAATTTAAACCACTATCCATACTTCAATAAAAAACAGTTGGAACGGCAATGCTGTATTTTACATGACTATAAAGATTTTGATATTATACTTCAGGATAATCGAATAGATGACGGACAGGTTTTTGTCGCCTTACACAATCATGCTCCGGCAGGAATGGTTTTTGCCAAACAGGATGATCATAAAACAGTTATGATTGCCGAAATATTGTATGACAGTGAAATCATCGGGGAAACGTTGGCATATCATGCCGGAAAATATTTTAATGCAACGAAAATCAAATATTTATTTCCTCACGGCTTAGGTTGTATTTTGGATAAAAATATTCCCGACACTTCCAATCTCTACATGACACTTATGTTGGATTGATTATAACAGATACAGGAGTATTGCAGCAATAATAATGACAAGCGTTACAATTTTCGGAATGCTCCACGGGCGTTGACCGAATATTTGTCCCGTCCTGCCATTGATTGCAAACAAATAGGATTTTGTCTTGTATCTGTAAGCGCTCAACCACACCGGTAATAATACCAGTTTGAATTTTATATTGGCATAAGACGTTTCCTGATGATATATTTGCCGCTGGTTACCGCCGATTTCGGAACGAATCGCTGCCGAAATATAGCCCTCCATTTGCTTTTGGGCATTGCCATAACATTCTTTGAAATCTTTTTTATACAGTTCCGTCAAAAAACCTTTAACAAACTGTTCGTTATAAACCACATAGTTTTTTCTGTCCCAATTTGTCAGAACGTTTGCTATTTCGGGCGGAATACTGTCGGAAGCCGGAACTATTACATCATCAAACTGATGCTTCAAACTCCCCGAAACAGGATACCAGTCGATAACTGTCCTGCTGACGGTCTTTCCGTTCACTATTCGATTTACCTGTCTGTATATTCCTTTTTGTCCGCTATAATCCGTCACTGTATCGGCATCATACGTCCAATATGGCAGATACATGCCTTTCATCCGTTTTTCGGCCACCAATTGTCTGGCGAACTCCGAAGGCGCAAACCAACGCGAGGAAGCCCATTTTTTGAAACGATCATTGCATATTTTTTTGCCGACTTTGAAAGGAAGCAAATATTCCGGTTTCCAGGTACGGCGTTGAACGGATTTATTCAAAACAATAGGCGTACCGCAAAACGCACAGGCAAACGATGTGGTGTTTTCGGGAAAAGTCGTTCGCGCACCGCATTGGCCGCAAGCCACTTCTGCAACGACCGTTTCTTCTTTGCACATCATATCGGAGTGTTGCAACCATTCCGTAAAATCATTTTCTTTCACTTCAGCAGGCGTGAGGTCAAGCGCAACATCTGTTCCACAATAGTCGCAGTGGAGCATCTCACGTTCGGGCGAATATACAAGAATACCACCGCATGAAGGGCATTTTCCCTGCTGCGTATCGTTTGATGCTACAATATCAATATTTTTATTATCAATTGATTCGGACATATTTCTTCATTATTGGCGTCGTCAGGCGGGAGGTATCGGAGGCGGTACGGCGCCGAATATCTGTGACAATTCTGCAACGGTACTTGCCGCTGTCCATGTGAACATTCCCTGTGCCCATACTAATGATTGAGCGGTTAATTGGCCTTGCACGACTTTTTGTTGAAGTTCCGGTATGGTAAATGGCCCCGTCTGTTGTCCGTTCACAGCGACGAAATACATCTTTTGTCCGCCGGATATCGGAGGAGGAGCGCCGGCTTGTTGTCCTGCCATTTGTTGCGCCATTTGTTGCGCCATTGCAAAACCTATTCCCATCCCCATGGCATCGCCGGGCAAATTGTTGCCGCCGGCAGGATTTTCAGCGCCTGTCTTCAATGCCTCGGCAAACTGGAATTGCGTATATTTGGTCATATCGCCCAAAACGCCCATACTCGTACGTTTATCAAGCGCTTTTTCAACTTCTTCCGGAAGCGAAATGTTCTCTACCAGAAACTTCATGAGATCAATACCCAATTCATCAAAATCAGGTTTCAGAACAGTAGTGAGCGCTGCCGAAAATTCATTCAGACTGGCAGCCATGTCGAAAGCCGGAATTTTGGATTCTGCAAGTTGGTCGGTAAATTTGGTAATCACATAGTTGCCTAGTTGTTCCTGTACGCCTTCAGCAGTAAAATTACCATCTGTTCCGGCTACGTTTTTAAGAAATTTTGTAGGATTACTGCTTATCTTGAAGTTAAACGTACCGAATGCACGCATACGAATCGGTCCGAACTCAGGATCTCTCATCATAATCGGATTTTTCGTACCCCACTTCCGATTTAGAAACTGCTTTGTATTGACAAAATAAACTTCTACTTTGAAAGGCGAATCGAAACCATACTTCCAACCTCTTAGAGTAGTGAGTACAGGCATATTAGCCGTTGTCAGCAGGTGTCTGCCGGGTTGATATATGTCTGCAAATCGACCTTGATCAACCAAAACGGCAACTTGCGATTCACGCACAATGAGTTGAGCGCCATTTTTAATCTCGTTCTGATAACGCGGAAAACGCCAGATAATCGTATCTTGCGTATCGTCAAGCCATTCAATAATATCTATTAACTCGCTAAATGCTTTTTCTTTAATTTTATTAAATAATCCCATGATCGTAAATTTTTTATATATTAATTTCTTGATTATTTCCCCAAATTTGCGTGCAATATTACAAATTTTTATAAAATTCACAATTCCTTTTAACGTTTTTTTTAAATTATTTCTTTATAAAAAATTTATCTTTGCAGTATAAATTTATAGAAATGTTTACTTATGAAATATTTTATTCTTATTATTTTTATGATTATAATCTCATTAGAGATTATCAATGCGCAAAGTTGGAATAAAGAAGATTCCATTTGGCTTAAAAATTACATAGAAGGAAAAGGAGAATTAAAACTGAACGAAGAAACTTTGAAAGCTATCGAAGAAGGAAAATTGATAGTTCCATCATGGATGAAAAATGAAAAAAGTGATATTAAGGATCTTATAAAAGATTTTGAAAATGCTGCCACACGCGATTCAATAAATATGGACAGAATAAACCCGCTTTCGATGCCACCGACAGTTTTTGCCCTATATGTGCTTTATGTTGATAAAGTTGATTCCATCAGCGCAAGCAGTACGATAATGCTGTCGGAAGCAGAAAAAGAAAAACTGAGAGAAAAATTACCGCCGGGAGATGCTACTATTTATGTGGGAAACCTTGGCGTCGAAGCGCCTGCCGGCGTTATCGGCAATCTTGATTTCAACCATGCTTTAAGTATGATTTTCAGCGCAAAATACAGAAGACTTCAATACAATAGAAAACATGCCAACGCATACAAATTTTATTATGATGAAGGCGCCATACAACCTTCGTTTAAGTGGACGGAAAGCGAAAAACTCCGTTTGAACAGAGATATTCAAAACCACAGAAAAATCAGTTTCAAAGTTAAAACCTCTTCCAATACATTTAACGGGATAGACGATTGAAAATCCGGAAAATCATACAAAAATGTTCTCATCGGCAAATTCCAACAATTGCTTACCTGCCCGACTGTTGCCGTAAGCGACAGGGCGATACCTGTTTCGATCTGGAAATTCAGCCAGCAGTCGAGCGACTTTCAGTTTGAGAAATTTCATATATCTTTTTTTCTGTAAAAAAACAGTCTTTTCATTTCATGCACTTGGAAATTCGGAATTTTCACGTAATTTTGTACCCGAAATTTTTAATCAAACGGAAAGATGCCGGAGTGGTCGATCGGGCCGCACTCGAAATGCGTTGTACGGGCAACTGTACCGGGGGTTCGAATCCCTCTCTTTCCGCAAAGGGAAACAACAAACGACCGGCTTTACTTTTGTACTTTGGCTGTCGGGACAATGAAGTGTGATTTTTATTTGCATTTACAAAAATACAAATTCATTCACTGACTGCCAAATATTTACATTAGCATACTTTTTATACCACCACCAAAAATTAAACAGTTATAAAAAAGTTTAGTAATTTTACGGGCATTTTTATTTGTTGGATACTAAAAAAATATAGATAATTGATTATGGAAACAATATTCATAACCGGTGCAACATCGGGAATTGGCAAGGCATGTGCGGAATTACTTGCCAAACAAGGAAAGAGATTGATAATTTGCGGACGTAGAAAAGAAATCCTCGAAGAATTGAAACAAAAACTCTCGCAGTGCGTAGAAGTTTATACTTTGAGTTTTGATGTTCGTAATCAGCAAGACGTGCATAAATCAATTGCTTCATTGCCGGAAAATTGGAAAAATATTGATGTTTTGATTAACAGCGCCGGTAACGCTCATGGGCTTGACAAACTTGATGAAGGAAAAATTGCTGACTGGGATGCAATGATAGACGGAAATGTAAAAGGTTTACTCTATGTTTCCCAACCCATTATAAGGACAATGAAAATGCGTCGAAAGGGGCATATTATCAACTTGAGTTCCATTGCCGGCAGAGAAACGTATGCAGGCGGGACAGTGTACTGTGTTTCAAAACATGCTGTTGAGGCAATATCCAAAGGTATGCGTCTCGAACTCACCGAATTTGGTATAAAAGTAACAAATGTGCAACCCGGCGCTGCGGAGACAGCGTTTTCGCTTGTCCGTTTCAAAGGCGATACCGAGCGTGCGGACAAGGTTTATGAAGGTTACAAGCCATTGACAGCAGAAGATATAGCCGATGCTATCGCTTATTGCATCAATGCGCCGGAGCATGTTACAATAGCCGATATTTGCATTATGCCTTCGGCACAAGCTTCAACAACAGTGACATACAGACACATGTAAGTATGTTTTTTTTTACATCATAGCCGTGTTTTTCAAAGCATATAGAAAATTGGTCATCCTGTTTTCTATTCAGTATTTGTCGGGTGGGAAAACCCCAAAGATTATAAATTACAGTAAAAACATCATTTGTTTGACGTCGTCGTCGCCACTATTATACCATTGGCTACGGCGCGTTCCGACCCGTCGGAGGGTCTGTTTTTGATCTCGCCGTCCACAACCATGCACGACGAGCCGCCTCCATCCAGGTTCACGGCCGAGTATGCGCCAAATGCTTTCAGTATGGCGGCCAGGTGATTGGTAACGGCGCCGACGGAATAATTTTCCTGCCGTCCGTCTACAACCAATAGAAACACTTTTTTGCCGTCTTGAGAATAGCCTGCGGCTGTACGCGGGTGCGCTTCGTTCCAGTTATTTACCGGATTGCCCTGTTGCAGGATTACGCTGTGATAACCCACGACGTTTAAATGTTTGTCGGCAAGCGTTCTTCCGTCTAATTTCACATTCATTGTTATGCCGATTTTATCGCCTTGACGGAGGCCTGACAGGAATGTATGGGAATCGTCGCCTGCATAGCCGGCTGTGATTTTCATATTGCGGATCAGCACGTGATTCCCGCTTCCGCCCCCAATATCCAGTCGCAGGGCATAGCCGTTTTTCCCCCAGTTGTGAGCGCTGATTGCCGGTTTCAAATCCAGGGTAAACGTTTGCCATTTTGACGCATTGCCGGCGTCGATACCGGTAGCGCTTAATTGCAGGTCGGCGCCGGTAGACATGCCGGCGGCAGCTCCAGGAGAGCCGTAAAAGATCTGAAAGTCCGTAATACGGCTTGCACTCTGGTAATCGAACGAAAACGATGCCACGGCGGCGGCGCTTACGCTTGACGTCAAAGTGGTCGTATAGACGAACGGGTCGTTTCCGGTAGTATGTATGTCGAAATAAGCGCCCTGATCGGATACGGTCATTGCATGAGGCGGCTCCGGATTGTTGCCCAAACCGAGCGACTGGTTCGGATTCCCGAAACTGTTGCCTGCAAGGATAGCCCCATTGCCGTTAAAATCTTTACCCTTTGAGTTTGGATACTGAGCCGGTATGGCGGTTTCGACATTGTGTTCTATTTGGGTGACGGTAAATTCCATGCGGTCGTTCACGCGCCAGCCGCCTTCGGGATACGAGAGCGAAACCATCGTACTGGTATAGGGCGACCATGCAAAAGCGGAATCCGAAGGATAGGAATTGGACAGGTTATTGAACAGCGCCAACTCTCCTGCGCCGGCATATCCATTGATTTCTGCCAGGGGGAAAGTCTGCCCGGAGGCATCCGCTACGCCGGAATAAGTTACCGCGCCGTGAGAAGGCAGGCGGCTGTCGCTCAATACAAATCCATTGTTCCATGAGAAGGGAGTTTGCACGATCATGCCGTTTTCGATTTCCATTCCTAACGGACGGTTATTGATATATGCATAGCCGGTTGTATTCGAGGATGACAAGAGATAGAAATCTCCGTTGACAGCGGCGACAACTTTGCCGCCTGATGCGGAATATGCGGCGTTTTTACGTGCATACATGGCGGTGGGACGCTCCACGTTACCCAAAGTCGCCTGCGACGCCGCACAGACTTCGAGGCGGTTTCCTTCTATGGAAAGATCTACTTCCATGATATTTGCTACAAGTCCTTTGCCCAGCGTTCCCAGCCCGTTGACATATTCCGGCATACCGAATTTAAGCCATTTCACGCCCGAAGCAATTTCCCGGTAATCAAGCGTATCGACCCTGTATGCGCTTGACCCGATGGGAATGGTAAACGGCTGTAGAACCGTGACGGGGATTTTCTTTTCGACGTTGCCTGATTTGACCGTTACGGTGGCCGTACCTTTGGCTTTTCCCGTTACAACGCCGGAGGATACGGTGGCCACATTGCTGTTGTCCGACAACCAGGCGAAGGACACGTCCGTAGCATTGGACGGTTCCGGAGTGGCCGTGAGCTGTTGCTTTTCATTTACATTGACCGTTACCGTTTCGGGAGAGACACGGATGGACGTCAAAGGGATGCCTGACACGCTAACCGTGACGGGGATTTTCTTTTCGACGTTACTGCTCACACGCGCTCTGACGGTGATTTCCGCCGAACCTGCCGACACGCCGCTTACAAGACCGGAGGCTGATACACGGGCGATACCTGTGTTACTTGATTCCCACTTGAAGGGTTTTTCTGCCGGATCGGCGTCTGCCGGCTCCGCTTCGGCCGTTATTTGCTGCGTACCGTTTACCGTCAGGTAAAGGATTTCCGGCTCTACCCTGATGGCCTTAAGAGATACTGCTTCGGAGACGTCTTTACAGCTCCACGACAACAACGAAAATACAATTATCAGTAATAATTTGTTCGATTTCATGATATATACATTTTAATAATTTATGTCCGCAAAAATAATCATTTAATCGAAGATTTCAAAAAAAATAACACCGCCTCGACCAGCCGGCATTTAACGATGAATTGAAAAATATTTGCCAGGCAGAGCATTACCGCTATCGCTCGCTGCATAACTTTATCAGGAACCTGATTGCCGCACTTGGAGCGTACTGTTTTTTTTGAAAAAAGCCTGCCATTCGCTTCGATATGAAAAAGACCGACGGACAACCGGAACTGTTTCATTGATTTTTCTTCGTAATCTTTTTCTATCAACAGTCGTTGACCTGCCAATTGACGGGATATCGCATTTTATTCAATCATTTACATGTTTTAATGATTTCTTATCCCGAACTCAGGTTATTGTTTCTATTCCGTACGGGATGGTTTTCATTCCGTACGGGATGGTTTTCATCCGGTACGGGATGGTTTTCATTCCGTACGGGATGGTTTCTATCCCGTACGGGATGGTTTTTATCCCGTACGGGATGCTTTTTATCCCGTACGGGATGGTTTCTATTCCGTACGGGATGGTTTCTATTCCGTACGGGATGGTTTCTATCCCGTACGGGATGGTTTCTATCCCGTACCGGATGGTTTCTATCCCGTACCGGATGGTTTCTATCCCGTACGGAATGGTTTCTATCCCGTACCGGATGGTTTCTATCCCGTACCGGATGGTTTCTATCCCGTACCGGATGGTTTTCATCCCGTACGGGATGTTGAGCGTTTTTTACCCGTCTTTTTTATATTTTGTCGGTAGCAGATGAGCGTCATGTCATTGCGAACGCAGTGAAGCAATGCGGAAATTAATAATTTAAGATTTAAGATTTAAGATTTAAGATTTAAGATTTAAGATTTAAGATTTAAGATTTAAAATTTAAGATTTAAGATTTAAAATTTAACGGTTAGTGATTAACGGTCAGTGGTTAGTGACGGGGTAGGAGATGCGGTTCGCAATGACGGACGCGCGAAGACGTGAAAAAGGGGCGAACCTCACGGCTTGCCCCTTCTTTCTTTTATACCTTTCTGCGAGACATGGCACAGTAATGCCTCTGTCTCCATGTTTCTCTACAATCGAATTTTATAGCTCTTTCCTTCCAGGCGGACGATGTAGATGCCGGCGGGAAGGGTGGTTATTGCGATGCTCTCGCCTGCCGGGATGGACAGCGTCTTTACCAGTACGCCTGTCAGGGCATATATCTGTACCTGGCCGGCATTGGAGGCGGCAATGTGGAGGCTCTTGCCCGACGACCATACGCGGCTCGACAGTATGACTTCGTTCAGGGTGCCGCCGCCCGAAAGGCCGTCGGTCGATACGGTTATCCCGACCTTGATGTCCTGACGGATGTCGTAGATGACGACCGAATAACTGCCGTCGCTTTCAGGCGTGACTTTCACGCCGCCAAATGCATCCGATGCGCGA
>JAITJX010000089.1 GCA_031278765.1 Tannerella sp.
CGCAAACAGTGGCTCATGCCGCTGCGAAAGCCGTTTTCGAGTTGTCCTCGTTGGACATCCGTTAATTCCAGTTTTTTTATCTTTCCCATTGATACTGTCTATTATAATAGAACACAAAGAAAAACTAAATATTTCATATAAACTAATTATGAACATCTACTTAATAATTTAATAATTTAAATATTAACGCTTTATAGAAAATAGCTACCCAACTTTTGCGGAGTTAGGGTTTAAAATTATGTCGACTAAATCAAACTTTCAGGATTGTTTATTGTCGGTCTCTTCATTCATTTTCCATCCATTTTCTGCAAATAACTGAAAATTAAATGCATTATCTTATTTTTTTCTCAAGAACAAGTTTGTTTTCGCCAGAATAAATCTCTTTTCGGTAAATCAATGAACATTTTTTAACAGTCGCAGAAATAATACATAATTTCGGTTTTTAATTTGCACAGCTTCTTCAGATACATTCCTTTCTTACTTAAAATTGCATTTGTCAGTTGGAAATTACACAATGAAAAAAATTAACAAATATTTTGCTGTTATAAAAATTATTTTTACCTTTGCGCACAAATTGAGGAGATATGAGGATGAAGAGGGGGGGCAAGCAGTTCCCCTTCTTTTTATAAAACGGTTTGTTTAAATAAAAAAATAGATAAAAATATGATATATGATAAATAAGGAATTTATTGAAAAAACAGTAATTGAAAAGTTGCAGAATACCGACTATTATCTCGTTGATGTAACGATCGGTAAAGATAACGACATCACGGTAGAGGTCGATAACAATAATGGCGTCAGTATCGACGATTGTGTAATGTTGAGTAATTACATTGAGGAAAACCTTGACAGAGAGAAAGAAGATTACAGTCTCGAAGTCGGTTCGTCGGGCATAACATCTCCTTTTAAAACACTGAAGCAGTATCGGAAAAATATCGGCAATGAAGTTGAAATGTTGTTAAAAAACGGCACAAAACTGAGCGGAATACTTAAAGATGCCGACGAAAATGCAGCAACCGTTACGGTCGAACGAAAAGTGGAAAAAGAAGGAAGCAAACGTAAAGAAACATTACTGTCGCATCTGACTTTTAAATATGAAGATATAAAATATACCAAATACTTGATAAGATTCTAAAAAATTATGGCGAAAAAAAAAGAAGATACTGCCGGTATGATAGATACGTTGGCAGAATTTAAAAACCTGAAAAATATTAATAAAGAGACAATGATCAATGTGCTCGAAGAATCGTTTCGCAGCGTTATTTCCAAAATGTTCGGAACAGACGAGAACTATGACATCATCATAAATCCCGAAAAGGGAGACTTCGAAATATGGCGCAACAGAACGGTTGTTTCCGACGGGAAAATTACAGACGCCAATTTGCAGGTTCAGTTAAGCGACGCAATGAATATCGCCCCTGACTGTGAAGTCGGCGAAGAAGTAACGGATAAAGTCTATTTTGAGGATTTCGGTCGGCGTGCAATTCTTAATCTTCGTCAGACACTGGCTTCTAAAATACTTGAACTTCAGAAAGACAACCTGTATTCAAAATATAAAGAACTCGTCGGTACTATTGTTTCGTCGGAAGTATATCAGATATGGAAGAAAGAAATATTATTGCTTGATGATGAAGGAAATGACTTGATATTGCCCAAGACCGAGCAGATACAGTCCGATTTTTTCAGAAAAGGGGAAACGGTACGAGCCGTCATCAAAGATGTTACCAATGAAAACAATAATCCAAAAATTATACTTTCACGCATTGATAACAGATTTTTACAAAGATTGTTTGAACTCGAAGTGCCGGAAATAAACGACGGATTGATTACCATTAAAGCGATTGCTCGAATACCGGGTGAACGCGCAAAAATTGCAGTTGAATCCTACGACGACCGTATCGATCCCGTAGGCGCTTGCGTAGGAATGAAAGGTTCGCGCATCAGGGGAATTGTTCATGAGTTGCGAAACGAAAACATAGACGTAATTAACTATACATCCAATACTCAGTTATACATACAAAGAGCATTAAGTCCTGCAAAGATTTCGACCATCAGAATAAACGAAGAAGAAAAAACGGCTGAAGTATTTCTTCGACCTGAAGAAGTGTCGCTCGCCATCGGAAAAAGCGGTATGAATATTAAACTCGCCTGTATGCTGACCAACTATAAGATTGACGTATTCCGGGATATTGACGATGCGGACGAAGAAGATATTTACCTTGATGAGTTTGCAGACGAAATAGACGAATGGGTAATTGATGCCCTCAAGACATTAGGTTTAAATACAGCCAAAGCCGTATTAGCAATGAAACCGGAGGAAATCGTGGAACGCGCTGACCTCGAAGAACAAACCGTTAAAGATGTCTTCAGGATTTTATCGGCAGAATTTGAAGACGAAAATAATTCATAAAGTATGACCATAAAACTAAATAAAATACTGAAAGACTTGAATGTAGGATTGATTACTGTTGTAGAGTTTCTGCATAAAAAGGGCTTTGAAATAGAAAGTAACCCAAATGTCAAGATTTCAGACGTCCAACTTGAACTCCTCTTGAAAGAGTTCGGTAAAGGTTTGATGGTAAAAGACATTTTGGACATTAAAAGCGAGGAAAAGCAGACTTCGGTCGAGCCTCTTGTTGTTCAAACGCCTAAAAAACGTGAAGTTGAAGAAATTACTACTGTCGTTCCGGAAGATATAAAACCGAGATTCGTAACAAAAGGAAAAATCGACCTTCAAGCCCGTCTGCCCAAACCCAAACATATCTCAAGAAAAGAAGTCCAAACCGCCCCTCAACCTCCTGTCGTAGAGAAAAAAGAAGAAAAACAAAAACAGGAAATAAAACAAGAAGAGAAAATCAAACCTGTCGTACCGGATATTCCTGCTAAAAAAGAAATCAAAATCGAAAAGCCGAAAGTGAAGTCTGAAAGTGAACTATTCCGCCTTCACAAGACTCAAAAAGAACCCGCTATAAAAGTTACCGGAAAGATAGATTTGCAAAACCTGAATCAAAAAACAAGTCCGGGTAAAAAATCAAAAACAGAGAAACGGCGTGAATGGGAAGAACGAAAAGAAAAGCTCATTGAAAGCAAAAAAAATCAAGTCCAGCAACCCAAAACCAAAACAGAAGGCAGTACGGCGCCGTCTGTCAGCACTGAAAAAGACAAACATAATAATCACAAGAAAGAGCGCGAACGTATTAAAAAAGGCAAAATAGATATAAGTACCATACCTGGTACAAATGTCAGACGGAACGATACGCGGCGCAATGATAAAGGAAAATATCAACAGCAACGCATCAAGAGACCGGTACGTGTAGAAGTGAACGAAGAAGACGTTCAGAAACAGGTTCGTGAAACACTGGCGCGTCTGACAAGCAAAACTGCAAAAGGAAAAGGCGCGAAATACAGACGTGAAAAACGTGATGCCGCAGCAAGTCGCGAACGTGAACTGCACGAACAGGAAATACTCGGCAGCAAAGTCTTGAAACTGACGGAATTTGTTACTGCAAATGACCTTGCGAGTATGATGAATGTGCCTGTTACAAAGGTTATTTCTACATGTATGAGTATAGGGATAATGGTTTCAATCAACCAGCGTCTGGATGCCGAAACTATTAACATTGTAGCGGAAGAATTTGGCTTCACAACCGAATACGTTAGCGCTGATGTGGTTGAAGCAATAACGGAAGACAAAGACAGTGAAGAAAGCCTTATGCCGCGTCCGCCGATCATTACGGTTATGGGACATGTAGATCACGGTAAAACATCGCTCCTCGACAATATTCGCAAAACCAACGTAATTGCCGGAGAAGCCGGCGGGATTACACAACATATCGGCGCTTATAATGTTGAATTAAACGACGGTCGTCGGATAACGTTCCTCGATACGCCCGGACACGAAGCCTTTACCGCCATGCGTGCCCGTGGTGCAAAAGCAACCGATATTGCGATAATTATCGTTGCCGCAGACGACGACGTGATGCCGCAAACGATTGAAGCTATCAATCACGCTGCGGCAGCGGGAGTACCTATTGTTTTTGCTATCAATAAGATAGATAAACCTCATGCAGATCCTGAAAAAATAAAGAGACAGCTGGCAGATATGAACTACCTTGTTGAAGATTGGGGAGGGAAATATCAATCACAGGAAATATCAGCAAAGCAAGGTATCGGTATTCTTGAACTCCTTGATAAAGTACTGCTGGAAGCCGACATACTCGAATTAAAAGCAAATCCCGACAGATATGCCGTAGGTTCCGTCATAGAATCCTCTCTTGATAAGGGAAGAGGTTTTGTATCAACGGTTTTGGTCAGTAACGGAACATTAAGGCAAGGCGATGTGGTGTTGGCAGGTACTCATTACGGACGTATCAAGGCAATGTTTAACGAACGAAATCAAAAAATTGACATTGCAGGACCTTCGGAACCGGCTTTGATACTCGGACTTAATGGCGCTCCGCAAGCAGGCGACACGTTCAATGTGCTTGAAACGGAACAGGAAGCAAAAGAAATAGCCAATCGCCGCGAACAATTACAAAGAGAACTCGGTTTGCGTACGCAAAAACGGTTCGGTCTCGAAGAGCTTGGGCGTCGCCGCGCACTTGGAGATTTCCACGAATTAAATATTATTGTCAAAGGAGATGTGGACGGATCGGTCGAAGCATTATCGGATTCTTTGATAAAACTTTCTACCGAAGGAATTCAAGTGAATGTCATCCACAAAGCTGTAGGTCAGATTTCCGAATCAGACATTACGCTTGCCGCAACTGCCGATGCGATTATTATAGGATTCCAAGTGCGACCTTCGGTCGCCGCACGCAAACTTGCCGAAAACGAAGGTGTTGAAATTCGCCTGTACTCAATTATTTACGATGCAATCAACGAGGTAAAAGACGCTATGGAAGGTATGCTTTCACCTGAAATTCGTGAAGATATTATCGGTGAAGTCGAAGTTCAACAAGTATTCAAAATCTCGAAAGTGGGGACTATTGCCGGTTGTATGGTGAAAGAAGGTAAAATAAAGAGAACCAATAAGGTGCGCGTAATCAGAGACGGTATTGTCGTTCATGCGGGAGAACTCGGCTCGTTAAAACGTTTCAAGGACGAAGTAAAAGAGGCCGTTTCCGGACAGGAATGTGGCATATTTATTAACAATTATAACGACATTCAGGTCGGAGATATTATTGAATCTTACGACCAGATAGAGATAAAGAAAAAACTGTAAACTAACGCAAATGAATTGGTTGGACATAATAATACTGTGTCTTGTCGTTGCCGGTTTAATTAAAGGCCTGATAGACGGAATAATACGGCAAATCGTGTCGCTTGTAGCTTTTGTTGCAGGCATTTATTTGTGCAGTGGAATTGCCGGAGCATTAAGCGATTTTTTGTCACGATTTGATTGGTTTTCAAAATATTACATCAATTTTTTGAGCTACTTTATAGGCTTTGTCCTGATTGTTTTGGTCGTTTTGTTTGCCGGAAACATGATACATCGACTTGTAAGCGCTACACCGTTAAGTATTTTTAATCATTTGATGGGAGGATTTCTGGGACTTGTGTTCATATTATTATTTATTAGTTTGATATTCAATATTTTGGAACTGATAGATAAAAATGCTTTTTTGCTTACTCATGAATTGAAAATGGAATCGCGTTTTTATTATATAATAAAAAATATCATACCCTCACTTTTACCCGGAAATCTGCTCAAGCAATCGAATGTTTGATGGTTTGGTTTTTTTAGTCGGAAGTTGCTTTGTGTGTAATCTGAAAATTTCATACTATCTTTGCGCCCGATTTCAGATTTTCTTTTTTACTTTTACCCGAAAATCTGTTTAAAACAATCGAATGTTTGAAAACAAAACATTCCTGCAAAGCAAAAGAACATCAAGAATCTTTGTAAATTTTTGCGGGAATAATTATTAAAAAAATGGAAGAACAGAATAAAATCATAAAGGAAGTAACTTCCGGTGATTATAAATATGGTTTTACGACGGATGTTGAGACCGAATTTATTAAGCGCGGACTTGATGAAGACATAATACGAATAATTTCTTCGAAGAAAGAAGAACCTGCATGGTTGCTTGAATTTCGTCTGAAAGCGTTCCGGCATTGGCAAACGATGAAAATGCCCCGATGGGCACATTTGGATATTCCTCAAATTGATTACCAGGATATTACATACTACGCAGCGCCAAAGCAAAAAAAAGCGCCTGAAAGTCTTGAAGAAGTTGATCCCGAACTTTTGAAGACATTCGACAAACTCGGAATACCGCTTTACGAGCAGAAAATTCTGAGTGGAATGGCTGTTGATGCTGTGATGGACAGTGTTTCGGTGAAAACAACTTATAAAGAGATACTTGCCGAAAAAGGAATTATTTTTTGTTCTATAAGCGAGGCTGTTAAACATTATCCGGATTTGATAAGAAAATATCTCGGAAGTGTGGTGAGCTATCGTGATAATTTTTTTGCAGCCCTTAATTCTGCCGTTTTTTCCGACGGTTCGTTCGTGTATATTCCCAAAAATGTGCGTTGTCCAATGGAATTGAGCACTTATTTCCGTATCAATGCGGCGAAAACCGGTCAGTTTGAACGTACGCTGATAATAGCCAACGACGACGCGTATGTCAGCTATCTTGAAGGTTGCACAGCGCCGATGCGAGATGAAAACCAGTTACATGCCGCTATTGTAGAGATAATTGCGCACGAACATGCGGAGATAAAATATTCGACCGTTCAAAATTGGTATCCCGGAGATAAAAACGGCAAGGGAGGAATTTATAATTTCGTAACAAAAAGAGGATTATGTAAAGGAGAAGGAAGTAAAATCTCGTGGACACAAGTAGAAACAGGTTCGGCAATAACGTGGAAATATCCATCGTGTGTCCTCGCAGGCGACCATTCCGTCGGAGAGTTTTATTCCGTTGCGGTAACTAACAATTATCAGCAAGCCGACACCGGCACGAAAATGGTTCATATCGGAAAAAATACCAAAAGTACAATTGTGTCGAAAGGTATTTCCGCCGGTCATAGCCAAAACAGTTATCGCGGACTGGTGAAAATCTCTCAATATGCCGAAAATGCGCGAAACCACAGTCAATGCGACAGTTTGT
Source organism: Tannerella sp. (assembly GCA_031278765.1). Taxonomy (GTDB): domain Bacteria; phylum Bacteroidota; class Bacteroidia; order Bacteroidales; family Tannerellaceae; genus Tannerella. Next base: position 7,116 of record JAITJX010000089.1, read on the forward strand.
TACTTAGTTCCACTTGCGGAGCACACACTTTCCCATATACCGATATTCAGAACGAAACGGCCGTTGTTGAGCACGAAGCAACTACTTCAAAAATCAACGAAGACCAGCTGTTTTACTGTAACCAGCGCGGAATTGATACCGAAAAGGCAGTAAGCCTGATAATCGGAGGATATGCGCGCAAAGTAATGAACAAATTGCCGATGGAGTTTGCAGTTGAAGCGCAGAAATTACTCGCCATCTCACTTGAAGGAAGTGTCGGATAAATAGAAAATATGAATTTTATATATGAATAAAATATTAGAAATAAACAATTTGCATGTTACGGTGAATGGCAAGGAAATATTGAAAGGAATCGACCTTGCCATTAATGCCGGTGAGATTCATGCAATAATGGGGCCAAACGGCTCGGGGAAAAGTACGCTTAGCAGTGTACTGGTGGGTAATCCGGCATTTACGGTAACAAAAGGAAACATACGATATAAAGGCAAGAACCTGCTCGAAATGTCTCCGGAAACGAGAAGTTGCGAAGGATTGTTTTTGAGTTTTCAATATCCGGTTGAAATTCCGGGCGTCAGTATGACAAATTTCATGCGTGCGGCTATCAATGCACATCGCGAATACAGAGGCGAAGCGCCTGTTTCGGCAACCGATTTTCTGAAAATGATGAGGGAAAAACAAGCCGTTGTAGAACTTGATAACAAACTTGCAGGACGCAGTGTTAACGAAGGTTTTTCGGGGGGGGAAAAAAAACGTAACGAAATCTTTCAAATGGCGATGTTGAATCCCGATTTGGCAATTCTCGACGAAACCGACAGTGGACTTGACATTGATGCCCTTCGCATCGTTGCAAACGGTGTAAACAAACTGAAAACAACTGAAAATGCGGCAATTGTAATCACGCACTATCAACGTTTGCTTGATTATATCAAACCCGATGCAGTGCATATCCTCTATAAGGGCAAAATCGTAAAGACTGCCGGAGCGGAACTGGCTCTCGAACTCGAACAAAAAGGTTACGACTGGATAAAGGAGAAATAATGAACGAAACAACATACATAAATCTTTACGGCGAATTTTCACAGTTAATTAAAAAAAATTCGGCAGAGATACTAAATCTCGGCAGAGATGAGGCTTTTGAAAAATTTCGGAGAAAAGGTTTTCCTTCTCCCAAAAACGAAGCATATCAATACTCCGACTTGTCAAAAAAATTGAATAACGAATATGGAATGAATCTCAGACGATTAAAAGTTCAGATAGATCAAAACGATATTTTTAGATGCAATATTCTTTCAATTAATGCAATTTCTGCTTTTATGCTAAATGATGATTTTTATTTCCCCAAATACCAAAAAGATAAATTGCAGCAGGGAGTGATTTTCTGTTCTCTTGCAGAAGCTGAAAAACGGCATCCCGAAATCGTTGAAAAATATCTGTTCCGGCAATCCGGAAAATCGGACGACGGTTTCGCTTTCTTTAATTCGGCTTTTGTTCAAAATGGTTATTTTCTTTATATAAAGAAAGATACAAACATAGATGAGCCTTTTCAACTGATAAATCTTTCACGTGCGGCAACGGCATTGATGACTTTTACACACAATCTGGTTGTGATAGAAAAAGGATCTGTCGTAAAACTGCTTGTATGTGACCATGTGATTGACCATACGGAGTTTTTCTCCTCTCTAATGACAGAAATTTTTGTTGAAGAAGGGGCCACGTTTGACTATTACGATTTGGAAGAATGTTCGGATAAAACAGCAAGACATTCATCACTTTTTATTGAGCAATCGACCGATTCAAACGTTATTGTAAATGGTATTACACTCACTAACGGCATTACCCGAAACAATTATCATATAAACCTCAATGGCGAACGGGCTGAGACCATACTTTGCGGGATGGCAATACAAGATGCCGAACAGCAGGTAGACACGTTTACTGATATCACTCATTCCGCACCCAACTGTAAAAGTTTGGAATTGTTCAAAAATGTGTTGGATGACAATTCATCAGGCGCTTTCAGCGGAAAGATTTTTGTTGCCAAAGGCGCCGAAAAAACGGAAGCCCTCCAAACAAACCGTAACATGTGCCTTACACGCGAGGCGCGGATGTTCAGCAAACCACAACTCGAAATCTATACAGACGACGTAAAATGCTCGCACGGGATGACAACGGGACAGATTGATGAACAGGCGCTTTTCTATATGCAAAGTCGCGGGTTGTCGAATAATGAAGCCAAAATGCTCCTTAGTATTGCCTTTACTTCGGATGTGATTGATAAAGTGCGTTTAAAATCGCTGAGAGACCGTCTGCTTTATCTTGTAGATAAACGTTTTCGCGGAGAACTGGCGCATTGTTACAACTGTAAAATATGTTAAACAAATATAATTCCTCACAAAAACACATAATTTCTGAAAGCAAATATGTACTTTTACAGACTTTTGAGCCAATTAAGACATGAAAAATGAAGTATACAATTTGTCTTTAAGCAAAAAAGGAGGATAAGATTAATAAGAACGATATGTAAAAAAAATTAAACACGAAATTAAAAGAAAATGACATGAAAAAAATTATTTTTATATTGTTGACATTATGTTCAATGGAGAGAGTTGATGCACAAGTGGGCGTTAATACCGAAACAATGCACGAGACAGCAGTGTTCCAAATTACATCGCCCGGTAAGGATAAAGGTGTAGTATTTCCGTATCTGATCGAAAATGAGTACGAAAGCATCGTTGATCCGGCCGATGGATTGTGGGTATACAGTCCCTCTACCGGCTGTTTTCACTATTACAAGAAAGGCGCCGGATGGACAGACCTCTGCGGAGAGCAGATCGCTTCTATTTCGACAGATTGCAACGAACTGACAATCACTAACACTGTCCAACGCACAGGCCAAGTCGATAGCATTACAGGTATGTACGTCCGAAACCAGCCTCTTAATTCCAGCAACATGCTAATCTTGCGCTGCTATGTGAAGAAAGTGGGAAACTATAATATTACGGCCGTAGTGGGCAGAGGCAATCCTCTCACCGATAACGGTTATTCCTTTTCGGCAAGCGGCATGGCAACAACTACCGGCTGGACGGACATTGTGTTGCAAGGACAAGGTATTCCCCAGCAGACAGGAATCGACAAAGTGACAAAACTGATGTTCTTGGGAAACGAACTGACTTGTGTGAATTTTCCCGAAATTGCGATTCAACCTGATGTTGCTAACTATAGCTTGAACTGTTCTTCCGTGTCGGTGAGCGGCGAATACAGAAAAGGCATATCGCTAAATACCTCAAATAAAATCTCTATAGGTATTACCGTAAGCCAGCCCGGCTCATACAGCATGACGGCTACTTCCAATAGTGGAATCACTTTCAGCGCTTCGGGCTACTGGTCTGAGGCAGGACATCATGAGGTTGATATGATCGGAGCGGGCACGCCGACAAAAAACGAACCGATAATGGTGAATATCAAGGCAAACACACCACAGGGCGAAAATAACTGTACGGTCAAGGTGGATGTCATTATTCCTCGCGTAACTTATGCTATTATAGGTAGCGGCACCTGGTCGTGGGCTAATACTGTGCGTATAAATTCATTGAGTAATGGCATCAATTTCGGGCCTAACGGTACTTTCAAGGTAGAGGGCTTTGCTCAATTATGGCAGACTACCAATACAATCGATGCTACCAATCGTATTAATAACGGTTACACAACTACGGTGGATGGGATTCAATACACCAATGCTAAACCCGATATTGTATTGTTCTACGGATATGGCTCTTCTCTAAACAGTAATTTGGCGAAAGCACTGGCCAACTATGTGAATAACGGCGGTTGCCTTATGTATGGATCGGTAGACGGTGAAGAGGGTTATGTTAACCTGTTGCTTACCGGAATTTTCGGCAGCGAATACGGCAATGTAGCAGCAGATCAAACAGGATCAGGAAGCGACTACGTTTATCTCATTGCCAACGATCCCAGCAATCCGATTATAAACGGACCTTTCGGAAACCTTTCCGGCAGGTGTTGGGGCGAAGATAATTCCACAAGCGGTTCTATTATTGTCAAAACGCTACCGCCTAATTCGGTACAGATTTGTTCGGCTATGACTCCTTTCGGTAAACCGAATATCGATCCCGACTATTCAATAGTGTGGTACAACGACTCCAAAAACATTATCTACTTCGGCGACAGTACAAGCGCATCCACAACCAGTACCGCGGTGAATGAACATCCGGCTTATTTCCCCAACAATGTGCCGAAAAACAAATGGTATGGCAATACCGGTGCCAATAATCAGCAATATGTTTATAATTCGGCGCTGGAATTTAACGCCATAGTCTGGATGATAAAGAAAGCGGTTGTTAGTGGTATTAATCCACATTGATTTACTCCGCTCCGTATAAATAATCATTATAATCATTGAAATCTTTTCCTGCTTGCCGCCGGCAGAAAATCCGGCAGAAAACAAGAGTGAGATGACAGGTATCAGACATACATTAAAAAAACACATCATATAAAATATAAATAAATCATGAAGAAATCTAAAATTATCTTGCTTTTGTGTATATTTGTTTTTGCACAGCTTGCTGCAAGTCAAGCAAAATACATCTTTTATTTTATTGGAGACGGCATGGGAGTTAATTACATTGATGCAACCGAAGCCTACCTTTCGTCTATAAACAAAGAACGGGGAACAGGACAATTGTTAATGACTACTTTTCCTGTCGCAACGTTCATTACGACCTATTCGGCAGACAATGATGTAACCGATTCCGCAGCGGCTGGCACTGCTTTGGCTACAGGAAAGAAGAGCAACAACGGTTTTATCGGATTACTGCCCGACAGCAGTAAAATCATATCCCTTGCCGAAAAAGCAAAAAAAGCAGGCAAAAAAGTAGGAATCGCCTCAACAGTACCTGTCAATCACGCAACGCCGGCTTCATTCTACGCACATCAGCCCAAACGCAGTATGTATTACGAAATCTCACAGGATTTAATCACGTCTAACTTCGATTTCTTCGGAGGCGCTGGTTTCTACAACCGCAACAATTTTTACGACAAGACGGAAGCGCCCGATATTTATCCGCTTATTGAACAAGCCGGTTATTATATTGCCAAAGGAATAGACGACTTTAAGGCTAATTCCAAAAAAGCGGACAAAATCGTTCTTTTACAGAAAAATTGGGAAAAGCCGGAAGGCATTCCTTACGCAATAGACAGAAAAACGGGCGATTTATCGCTCAAAGAAATTACGGAAGCTGCCATCGAGGTATTAACAAGAAAGAATAATAAAGGTTTTTTCCTCATGCTTGAAGGCGGACGTATCGACTGGGCAGGACATGGCAACGACGGCGCAACAATGGTGCACGAAGTCATCGACATGGACGAGGCTATAAAAGTGGCTTACGATTTTTATAAAAAGCATCCCAAAGAAACGTTGATAGTCATTACTGCCGACCATGAAACAGGCGGGCTGACCGTTGGGAGAGGAAGCCTGAATTTAAACGTACTGCAATACCAGAAAAAATCTGCCGACGGACTGTCGGAGCAATTAAACGAACTGGTAAAAAACAACAACGGTTATCTTTCGTGGGATGACATTAAAAACTTGCTTACCGAAACTATGGGATTTTGGGATGAGATCTCCATCAGTCAGGGAAACGAAAAAAAACTGCGCGACGCTTACGAAGCAACAATAGCAAAACAAAAAGACCTTAAAGATACCAACCTGTATGCCGAATACGCATTGCTTGCAGCAACCGCAAAAGAAGTGATGAACGATATAGCCCGTTTGGGATGGGCTACCAAGTCGCACTCGGCAAACTACGTTCCCATTTTTGCCATTGGAGCCGGTCAGGAGCATTTCACACGCAAAATGGACAATACCGACATTCCAAAGAAAATCATGCAAATCGCGCGATATTGACGTCCTGACCTGTTTTTCATATCCGCATCCATATTTTACGTCATACCGGTAATCGAAAAGGGGGTGTGTCAAAAAAAATTGACACATCCCCTTATTTACAGTTTGCGCAGCCGGCGTACAATACTGTATTTCTATCTCCTTTCCTTCGGTAACGTCACACGCTAAGGCGACTTGGCGTCGTTCGGTGCAGATATATAAGTAAATAAACAATTCTATGAAGGAGGAGAGAGAGAAAAAAAGATATACCTATTAATGGTAGTATACAATATCAAAAACCCCAACAAATAGGGATTGTATATTCTTTTCGGCTACTGTACCTTTGCAGCCTCAAATTTTAATTAGGTAATTATGAATTATTACAAGCTGGTACTTTTTACAGGTCATCTTCTTTTATTTACAACAGTTATATCGAAAGCTCAAAGCATAAGCGGCGTAATAACAGGTTGCGCCGACAAACAACCCCTCGCAGGCGTTACGGTGAAAATTGCAGGCAAATCGTCAGGAACAACAACCAACGATGAAGGCGCTTTTGTATTAAACAATATCAAAGAGGGCGTTTACAGGATTGAATTTTCCTGCGTAGGCATGAAATCCGTTCGGAAAGAAGTGCGGATAGCAGGCAAAGAACAAAAAACAATGAATTTATGTATGGAAGACACCGCTTCCGAACTCGAAGAGGTTGTCATTGAAGCCAAATCGCCGATACAGCGCGTGAAAGAATCGTCCTTTAACGTAATTGCTATTAATGCGGAAACCTT
>JAITJX010000149.1 GCA_031278765.1 Tannerella sp.
CGTGGTTGATTTTAGTGAATACGATAATTTGCGTATAGGGGGATGCTTTTGCTTTTTTGTTACCTCTTTATGATTCTCCGATTTTATTTATCCCTTTCTGAATTGCTGTTCAAAGGGTAAAATCTGTTAGAAATATTTACTATATTTGGGGGCTGAAACAGCATTTTTTTAACGGAAAATAAAATGTCGGAAACAAAACTTTTTTATGCAATCCTGTCCCTGTTTCTTTCAATCGGCGTATCAGCTCAGAGAGACACAACAGATATCCTGTTACAGAAAGACACGGCGAAAACAAACATGCCGAAAGTGGGACTTGTGCTGAGCGGCGGCGGAGCAAAGGGAGCGGCACATATAGGTGTCATCAAAGCGCTGGAAGAAAACAATATACCGATAGATTACATCACGGGGACATCTATCGGCGCCATTGTCGGCAGCCTTTACGCAATGGGTTATACCCCCGACCAAATGCTTGAACTTATAACTTCCGACAAATTCGGATACTGGCAGTCGGGAATGATTGAAAACGAATATGTCTATTTCTACAAGAAACCGGAGGCCACGCCCCAGTTCATGCACTTTTCGCTTGATTTAAAAGATTCGACGTTTATACGCGCCATTTTACCCGGGAATTTGATTAATCCCGTTCAAATGAATCAGGCTTTTATCGAACTCTATGCACAGGCAACGGCAAAATCGGCCTGGAATTTCGACAATCTCTTCGTTCCGTTTCGCTGTGTCGCTGCCGATATTTACGGTAAGAAAACGATTATAATGCGGAATGGCGACCTTGGCGAAGCCGTACGGGCTTCAATGACGTTTCCATTCCTCTTCAAACCGATATGGAAAGGCGGCATACCACTGTTTGACGGTGGCATTTACGATAATTTTCCGGTGGACGTGATGAAAGACAATTTTCATCCCGATTTTATTTTCGGTTCGGCGGTACGCGGAGGCGGATTGAGACCTTCCGAAAATCCCATCAACCAGCTGGAAACAATGATCATGCAAAAAACCGAATATGCCATTGCGGAAGAAGAAGGGATATTACTCGAAATGCGCTTGCCGAATGTCATGCTGTTAGATTTTTACAAAGCAAAAGAAGTGATGAAGACAGGTTACGACCGCACAATCGCAATGATCGATTCCATCAAAAAACGGGTGCCCCGAGAAGCGCCACTCGCAGAAATAAACAAACGGCGCAAAGCATATCGCGACAGCCTGCCTCCATTGATCTTTAAAAATATTTATATTACCGGAGTAACGGAAGCACAGAAAATTCATATTACTTCACAGTTCAAACGATACGTGGGAGATGAATTTTCGATGGAAGGTTTCCGCAATGCCTATTTCAAAATGTTGACATATTCAAAAATAAAAGAAATCATCCCGACAGCCATTTACAACTGGAAAAACAAATCTTTCGACCTCTATCTCGACGTGAAAATAAAAAACAGCATAAACGTTTCAATCGGCGGAAATATCTCGTCACACCAGGCCAACCAGCTCTACTTCGGTCTCGAATACCAGAGTCTGGGAGAAACGGCAGCCGATTACAATCTCAATTTCCAGATGGGCAACTCATACAGTGGCGCATCCACAGACGGACGCTTTTATCTGTCGGCTCGAAAACCAGGCTATATCGGCGTCAAACTCGCCTATTCAAACAAAAATTATTCACAAACACAGTCTTTATTCTACGAAGACGTCGTTCCCGCATTTATCAAGCAAAGAGAACAATATATACGGGCGAGATACGCCATTCCGGTACTGAAAAGTTCCAAACTGGAAATATTCGCCGGAACGGGAATATTGACGGACTATTACTTTCAAAACACATCCTTTCAAAATACGGAATTTGACGCCACCAAATACAACCTGGTAAATACAGGCATCCGCTTCGAACGAAATTCGCTAAACTTCAGACAATATCCCACCCAGGGACGCCGGCAGATGCTGATAGCACAGTATGTATCCGGAAACGAAAATTATAGAAAAGGAGGAGAAAAATACTTTAATAACATAACCAAACATAACTGGTATCAGATAAAAGGCTCGTGGCTCAACTATCCCGCAATGAAACATGCCTTCAGCCTGGGAGTGATGGCGGAAGCCGTCTTCAGCAGCCGCAAATACAGCAACAACTACACCGCCACTACCCTGCAAGCATCGGCTTTTACGCCCGTGCCATACGGTAAAATAGATTTCAACGAAGCATTCAGAGCAAACAGCTACATTGCCGCAGGACTAATACCTGTGTTCAGAATAAACGACGTATTCCATTTTCGTTTCGAAGCATACGGTTTTCTGCCGATTCGAACGATTCAAAAAGTCGATGCCACAAGCGACGCCACTCAGGAAGTCACCTCCTATTCGGCACGAGCAGGCGACTATTTCAAAACCTTGCGCTTCATGGGCGAAGCTGCGCTGGTAATGCAATTACCCTTTGTATCAATAAGCCTGTTTTCCAACGGATACAGCTATCCGGCCAACAATTTCAACGTCGGACTGAACATCGGCTATTTGATTTTCGATGCAGGATTCTTTGAATAGATTCCAATAATTTTTTATACCTTTGCGCCTCATTTTGCATAAACTATGAACAATAAAATCAATTTGACATTCTATGTCTCCTCAGAAGAAGAACTTAACGACACGATCGTAGCTGTACCGATTCTGCTGGAATGTGATAAAGACGAAGACTTCTCGGAAGGACTGGATAAAGTCGGCGAAGTTTTACCAATACTTCCATTGCGTAACATGATACTTTTCCCGGGCGTGGCCATGCCTGTAATTGCAGGAAGAGCCAAATCCAGAAAACTGATAAAAGACGCGATAAAGAAAAAATCGCTTATCAGCGTATATTGCCAGAAAGACCCCGACATTGATGAACCCGAAATCGACGACCTGTACGCCACAGGCACAATTGCCGAAATAATGCGCGTCCTCGAAATGCCCGACGGATCAACCACCGTCATCTTACAGGGAAGAAAACGCTGCGCCATCAAATCCGTTCTGGAAACAGAACCCTATATGACCGGAACCTTCGAACAGATAAATGAAATCCTTCCACCCAAACCCGACAAAGAATTTGAAGCCCTCTCGTCTTCCATAAAAGACTTGACGATAAAAATACTGTCTTTAACCTTCGAGCCGCCACGAGACCTGATTTTCTCCATACGCAACAACCAAAACATTTTATATCTGATTAATTTCGCCTGCTGCAATATTGTCCCCAACCCTGTCGAAAGACAGGAACTGCTCAATATAAACGACCTTAAAGAACGCGGATACAGACTGCTCGTCATACTGAACCGCGAAAACCAGCTGATTGATCTGAAAACCTCCATCCAGATGAAAACACACGAAGACATCAACAAAGAACAAAAGGAATATTTCCTCAAACAGCAAATAAAAGCCATACAAAAAGAACTCGGCAGCGACAATATCACCGATATTACCGTCAAAGAATTCAGAGAAAAGGCAAAACACAAAAAATGGAGCAAAGAAACCGGCGAAACCCTCGAAAAAGAAATCACCAAACTCGAAAGGCTACACCCCCAATCGCCCGACCACCAAATCCAAATGGAATATGTCCAAACAATTATAAACCTGCCATGGAACGAATACAGCAAAGATAATTTCAACCTCAAAAGAGCCGAAAAAATCCTCAACAGAGACCATTACGGCATGGAAAAAGTAAAAGAACGCATCATCGAACACCTTGCCGTATTGAAATTAAAAAAAGACATGCGCTCACCCATCATCTGCCTCTACGGACCTCCGGGAGTAGGCAAAACCTCCCTCGCAAAATCGATTGCCGAAGCGCTGAACAGAAAATATGTCAGAATGTCGCTCGGAGGATTGCACGACGAAGCCGAAATACGCGGGCACCGACGTACCTACATCGGCGCAATGATGGGCCGCGTGATGGACAACATCAAAAAAGCAGGATTCTCCAATCCGGTCTTCGTACTCGACGAAATCGACAAGGTGGGAAACGATTTCAAAGGCGACCCCGCTTCCGCTCTTCTGGAAGTGCTCGATCCGGAACAAAACCAACGCTTCCACGACAATTACCTTGACATAGACTACGATTTGAGCAAAGTCATGTTTATCGCTACCGCCAATAACCTCAACACCATATCCCAACCGCTCTCCGACAGAATGGAACTGATCGAAGTAAGTGGATACATTACCGAAGAAAAAATACAAATTGCGCTAAAACATTTAATACCCAAACAAATAGAACATCACGGCATCCGCGAATATAATCCGAAATTCTCCAAAACAGCCGTCCGCCTAATCATCGACTCCTATACACACGAAAGCGGAGTGCGCGAACTGGAGAAAAAAATTGCAAAAGTACTGCGAAAAATTGCTCGAAAAATTGCATCGGAAAGCAAATTACCGACAGAAATAAAACCGGAAGACATACGCAACTATCTCGGCGCAGAAGAATATACACCCGATAAATATCAGGGAAACGACTATGCAGGCGTTGTAACAGGCCTTGCATGGACGGCGGTCGGAGGCGAAATACTGTTCGTTGAAACAAGCCTGTCGGAAAGTAAAAACGCCAAACTGACCGTCACCGGAAATCTGGGCGAGGTAATGAAAGAATCGGCAGTCATCGCACTGGAATATGTCCGTTCTCATGCTTCCGCCTTCGGGATTGAAACGGAAATGTTCGACAAATTCAATGTTCACATCCATATTCCCGAAGGCGCTATTCCAAAAGACGGTCCCAGCGCGGGGATAACAATGGTAACCTCGATCGTATCGGCCTTCACAAAACGCAAAATATACCCCAACTTCGCCATGACGGGCGAAATGACGCTACGCGGAAAAATACTGCCCGTAGGCGGAATCAAGGAAAAAATCCTCGCCGCAAAGCGCGCCGGAATCAAAACCATTGTGATGCCGGAAAAAAACAAAAAAGATATTGACGAAATAAAGAAAGAATATCTCGAAGGTTTGACATTCCAATACGTCAAAGATATACGGGACGTCATAGAATTTTCGCTGATGGAAGAAAAAGTGAACTAATTCCGTTTCGTTCCTCGTTTTTTTTATTGGCGACAATAATTGTAAGGGATTGCATGATTTTTTTCATCACTGCAATCCCTTAATCTTTCAAATCAATCACAGGAGAGGGATCAGAATACAAATGCAAGTCCCATGCCCTGCGAATGTCCGTTGAGTTTCAGGTAAGGCACGGGCGGCGCGGGTATTGTCGGCGGCACGTCGCCAAATTCCCTGAAATAAGCTCTCCGGGCAATGCCTTTCTTCGTGCTTCCTACTATCCACAGAGGCGTACCGATAACGGCAAAGAGTATTCCCGCCGCAAACATGGCGCCTCCTTCGCCCGAAAGGTTTACCTGCGTTCCGGCACTGGTTGTCACTTTCTCCTTGTCGGCAGTAGCAAATCCGATAACGGCCGCCGTCAAACCTCCCAGTGTAATGCCCATGCCAATACTGGCCAGCGTGCTTCCTGCCCTGTAACTCCGGTAGAGGTCCGGAGCATCGTAACTCATGTCGTCAAGCCAATTTCTGGACCTGTTAATGTTACCGTAATACTGCGCCATGTTCTCGCTTGCGAACAGCGCCAGACAAATGATTGTAAATAAAATCTTTTTCATACGTCAACAATTTTTAAATGTTATGTAAATAAAACTGTTTAAATTGTTTTCAGAAAGCCACCCCGAAACCAAGCATTACGCCCAGCCGCGAAACCGAATCGTTTAATCCCATGCGGTAATATCCCGCCGGCTCAAGATAGAAACGTTCGTTCAGGTAGATGTCGTATCCCAGCTCCAACATTCCGTAAGTTACGGCGTCATTCTTTCCCGATTTTGAGTTGTAATAAGCCAGTTCGCCATAGAACCCCCCGACGAAATGATATTTGGCCCCAAAGGCGGCAACGGTAGAAGTCACAGGGTCGGAGCTGCCGTATTTGCTGCTGTTAAGATAAAGTCCGGCCGTGAGCGCAAAATTTCTTACAATGTAGAAAGCGCCGTCAGCCCCGAAAGTAGCTTGCGTAGAAGCCGTCTGCTTGTCGGTTTCAGGCACGATATTAATGGAAAGCCCTGTTCCGCTTCCCCAAAAAGTAGAGGAAACTGTAACCGTTCCTCTCTCAACCTGTGCATTTGCAGCAGGTAACATGACGATTGCCGTCACGATAGATAATAAAATTTTTTGTTTCATAAGATTTATTTTTAGTAATGTTAGTAATTTTTCAGTCAATATCTTTTTTCGATGAATCATCCGCAGAGTTTGGCGTTATGTATCATTCCAGATGCTTCCCGCTTTGTTCCCCCGCAGAAAGCCGGCAACAAAAACCGGCTTTCTGCATCTTCCCGCAACGTTCTTACGGATATCCGCAACGTCCTTAGGGAAGTCTCTAAGGTTCTTGGCGGGGTTGGTAATTTATTGATGCGTAACATAAGCCGGTTATTTGATTCTGACTTTTTGTGTCCGGTTATTTACGCGTACGATGACGATTCCTTCCGGCAGGCGCAGGTCGAAGCGTTGCTTTCCTTCCTGTTTGAATCCTTCAAAAAGCGCCTGCCCTGTGAGGGAATAGACACGGAGGGTTTCGCTGTAAGGGCTTTCAACGGTAAGCGATCCGTCGGCGGCGAAAATGTGAACGGAGGGGGAGAGGTTTGTTTCTTCGTTGCCGACGACCGTTTCGAGGGGGATTCCCGGTGCGCCGTAAATGGTTTGCCATGTTTGCCCGCCGTCTTCCGAGGTGACAAAGCATATCCTGTCGTCGGCGGCGTAAGGAAGCGTAACAGAGCAGTACATGTCTCCTATGTATCGTGTGCTGCTCCAGGCATATCCTCTCTCCAGCCTGACGTTGTCGTTTCTTCCGATGATTTGCTTCATGTTTCCTCCGGCGTCCGTCAGCGCTGCGCTGATGCTTCCAGTGAAGGGGAGGTAAGAGCGGTTTTCAAACATGCCTCCGTGTATGACGAATGTGTTGCCGTTTCCCGTTTTTACGATTCCGTCCGGAATGGACGACTGTTTGCTGGTTTTTACAAAACGCAGGGTGGATATATCGTCTCCGGCGTTTTTTTGTATGCCTGTTACCATGCCCTGGTTGGTTGAATAGTTATGTCCGTATGCAGGTGTGAGCGCCGACAGCGAGAACCATCCGTTGTATCTTCCTCCCCATCCCCAGTTGAAGAAATACATGTCGGCGTCGCTGTATCCTGTGAGCAGAAACGAATGTCCTGCCTGTTCAGCGGGGTTGTCGCCGTCGTAAATGACGGGGCGTTCGGCGTCGATTTCGTTTCTTATGATGTTTTTCCATTCGTTGTCGCTGTAGTTCGCCTTTTCGATGTAGCCGAGTTTTTTGTCGAAGCCGAAGAAGGATGTCAGCGCAACGCTTGTATTCCAGTTGTAGGATCCTGTGCCGTTTGTGCCGAAAACAGATTCGATGCTTATGGCGCAGTGGTACATGAGTCGTGCCACTGCTTCGCGCTGTATGTCGGCAGTAAAGTCTTCGGTTCTGTCGGGCATGTTTGTCCAGTCGTATGGGCCGAAATCGGTGGCGTATATTTTTCCGTCGCTGTTGTACGAATAATATCCCGTGCCGTGTGCCGCGTATTCTCTGTCGGCATGATATTTCATCACGATGGCCATCGAGGTAGCCACGCAGCCTGTGAGCGCTCTTCCTGCGGAGAGTTGCGGGCAGTGGTTGTTGTAGGGTGCATCCTGGTCCCACGAAACGGTATATAATATGGTTTCGCTACGCAGTTTGGGTGAAAGGTCGCCGAAAGGTTGTTGCCATTGGGGGTGGCGGGAAATATCGGGGTCTTCGCGGAGAAGAAATTTCAGTTCTTGCCGGTAGTTTTCCATCCATGTCTTTACATTGGGCGGACAGTTGAGGGCGTCGAACGAATTTTGGGTGGAATATGCCAGCACGGGTCGTGCACGGTCGTCGCCCGATATGATGACGAATCCTTTTTCGCCTTCCGGAGAGAAAACGTAATAATACGGCTCTTCGGCATGTACGAGTTCCACCGGTGGGGCAAGGCTGTTACGTATGGCGACGTTTTCTTGCTGCCACAGGAATTGTGTCGCCACTTGCAGCGCTTTTGCCTGCGGTACGTTTTCTGCCTGCAATATTGTTTCGACGAAGAGTGAAAGAAGCAGTATGACGTATTTTGCGTTCATGGTAGCGGATTATTTGCTGTCAAATTTTATCAGACTTTCGGCGAATTTGCCGTCAATCTTGCCGGCTTCCATTTGTTGTATTTCTTCTTTGTTCAGGGAGCGCAGGTCAATCTGTGCGGAACGTACGACTGTTCCGCTACTGTTGTTGATAATTTTTACGTCAACAAAACCGGAATTAACGCCCGAACTGTTATAACCCAGTGCAATGACAAGCGAATGAGAATAGGATGAATTAAGTGCAAAATAAGAATTTGACCCGTAATTTTCCGTTTCCGTTTGTCCATCTGAATAAGCTGCCATTGCATAAACTATATCCAGAGTCGCAGCATCATAATTCAAACTTCCTATCCACAATTTATATGAACTGCAGTAAGAATTTCGGGACGTCGAAAAGTGAATATTATTACCCGATTTACTTATCGTAAGAGATACTCTTGGCTGGTTGGAAGAACTTTTTGTGGAAACGGTCTGCCGGGTCAATGTCCCGTATTTTCCCTGCGTATCCATACCGACAGCACAAATCGTATAGGATGTGCTCGGCGACAGATTATAAATATATATGCCGGTATTTGATGTTGAATTTGCGGAGCCGTTCGCTTTCAAAATGTCGATGATTTCTTCGTCCGAAGCGGAAGATATATATGAAGATTCCCACATAAGCACAACATATTGCGCTGTATAACTGTTAAACGAAAAACCGGCATATATTTGATCGCTGATGGACATAGAGCTTGATACGGTAACTTTGGCATTGGATGACGACGTTTCCTGCGTCATGGAGATATTGTGCGTATTGGCCGTATTGGGGGTAGAAACGGTTACGGGTCCGTAAGCCTGATAGCCCGACTTGGAGGCGGAGATCTGATAAGACGTTTCGGTAAGTCCGCTAAAGGTGTATGTTCCGCCGGAAGATGTGGTATAGGTCAGGTTGCCCGGATTCAAAGTGATACTTACTCCCGAAAGGGCGCTTCCGCCGCTTGTTACCGTTCCCGATAGTGTTTTTGTCGCCACAGGAACAGTCTCCATTTGAATATTATGCGTATTGGCCGTATTGGGGGTAGAAACGGTTACGGGTCCGTAAGTCTGATAGCCCGACTTGGAGGCGGAGATCTGATAAGACATTCCGGTAAGTCCGCTAAAGGTGTATGCTCCGTTGGCAGATGTGGTTGCGACATAGCCTCCCGGATTGAGAGTGAGGGTTACGTCCGGGAGTGTTGCTCCCGTAGCGGCGTCGGTTATGACGCCCGAAAGCGATGCTGTCGGCGGGACGTAAGTCTTTTCCATTTGGATATTGTGCGTATTGCTTTCTCCTAAATTCAGGGATATGGAAGTGCCGTACTGTTCATATCCCGTTTTACTTGCCGTGATGTTGTAAGACGTCTTGGTAAGGTTTTCAAAAGTGTATTTCCCGTTAGCGCCGGTTACTTCGAAGAAGTTCTGGTCCAGTGCAACCGTAACGTCAGAAAGGACCACTCCTGTCGCCTTGTCGATGATTGTTCCGGTAAGGCCTGCGACAGAAGGTTCGAGCAGTGTGGTCAAAGTGTTGACGTCCGGAATGTTCACCTGTTCCGTTTTGTCTTTGTATCCTGCTTTCGAGAAGGTGATGAAGATCTGGCCTTTTGCCATGCCGTCGAGGGTATAAGCGCCGTTTTGTCCGGTTATTTTTTCCGGACCGCTCGAAGGCTTGACGGATACTCCCTGCAAGAGTGCATCTGTTTTCGAATCTTTTACCGTGCCTGTAAGCGTATATTTTTTCAATACGAGTCTTATGTTGTGTGTTACATCATCCTCATCTAAAATGACGGATGCCGGCAGTGTTTCATAATCGGAGTGAGAAATCGTAAGCGTATAGCTGCCTGATCCGATTTTCGGAAATTCATAAAAACCGTCTGCTGATGTAATAACAGAGAGATTGTTTTCGCTGACGGCCACCTGCGCGCCCGCTATAAGAGCGTTTGTTTCCGCATCGCTGACAGTGCCTGAAAGGGTAGGCGAGGTATCCGGTACGGGACATGAACACAAAAATACCATACATAATGATACTAATGAAAGAGTTGCTACTTTCTTCGGATTGTTTTTTAAATTAAATTTCTTCATAACTTTTGACGTTTTATTGTTAAAAAAATTTTCTGCAAAGGTAATAATTTAAAAAAAACATGTCAATCCCCCAAAAAGGTGATTTTTCTGTTTTTCTACCAAAATATCCCCCATTTGGGTAGTATTTTTTAATGTTTCACTACGAAAAAAGAGGATAAAAAATTGAAAAAAGAATAAAAAAGCAGCATATTTTTTTGCTAATCCGGTAATTTTTATTCGGCTGTTTTTTTATCCGAAAATTCAATTTTTTTTGTTGCTTATTTATCAAATTTATTTTACTTTTGCATCCTGAACAAATTTATAACTTAAAAAAAATTACTAATTTTTGTGATTTTATGAATTAAAATAAAACAGCAGATGGAAAACATACACGATTTTGAAAATTATGAAGAGAAGACAATATATTTCAAAGATTTTATGATAAAAATGCTTGAAATACCACGCGAAGATCTGGAAATGCATCTAAGCAAAATAATCACCCGCGAGATACCAAAGGATAAATTTATCATCATGCAGGGCAATGTAAGCGAGTATATTTATTATACCGAACAAGGAATATTGCGCATGTATTCTATTGATAACAATGGAAAAGAACATATCGTACAATTCGCTCCGGAAGGCTGGCTCGTATTCGACCGGCAAAGTCTGTACACAGACGAACCTTCGAATTACTACATTCAGGCAGTAGAAGACTCTGTGGTTGCTTATATAAAAAAAGGGTTTCTGGAGAATATTATCAAAACATATCCTCAAAGCGCCGAAAAAAATACTTTTATCCTTAACAGATACATAATGATGATGCAATACCGTATCTACACGTTACTTAGCGCAACCGCCGAAGAACGTTACCTGGACTTTATAACATCGCATCCCGGTTTCATCAATCGCATCCCGCTTTATATGCTGGCGTCGTATCTTGGTATGACGCCCGAAAGCCTTAGTCGCGTGCGTAACGAAATTAGCCAAATGGCAAAACTCCGTCCCTGAAAAAATTATTGCCTCCGGCGTTGTCATTCTCAAATAATTATTTACCTTTGCAGCCCATAAACAAGAATTTTTATAATAAAAAATGATAAAAATTACATTTCCGGACGGTACAAAAGAGTTTTCAAAAGGAATTACGCCTATGCGGATTGCAGAAGGAATCAGTGCAAAGCTTGCACAGGAGGTACTTGCGGCAAAAGTCAACGATGAAATTCGGGATTTGTTGCGACCAATAGATAACGATGCAACGCTCCGACTCCTTAAATGGGAAGATGAAGAAGGCAAACATACTTTCTGGCATTCAAGCGCACACTTGATGGCGGAAGCATTACAGGAACTTTATCCCAATGTGAAATTCGGAATAGGTCCTGCGATAGAAAACGGCTTCTACTACGATGTGGATTTGGGAGACACGGTATTGACAGACGCCGATTTTCCGAAGATTGAAGCCAAAATGCTCGAACTGTCCGCCCGAAAAGAAGAAATAAAGCGTACTTCCATTTCAAAAAACGATGCGCTCAAAATGTTTGACAAAAAAGGGGAAATCTATAAAACAGAATTGATTAGCGAACTCGAAGACGGCCATATTACCACTTATACGCAAGGTTGCTTTACAGACTTGTGCCGCGGTCCTCACCTTCCGGATACGTCCTGCATTAAGGCTGTCAAGATAACAAGCCTCGCAGGCGCATATTGGAGAGGCGACGAAAAACGCAAACAACTCGTTCGTATTTATGGAATTACATTTCCAAAAAAGAAAATGCTTGACGATTACCTTGTTCTGCTCGAAGAAGCAAAAAAACGAGACCACAGAAAAATCGGCAAAGAACTGGAACTGTTTACTTTCTCGCCTTCCGTCGGCTCCGGCCTTCCGTTATGGTTGCCACGCGGAACACAGTTGCGCCTGAAACTGGAAGATTTCTTAAAACGGATACAAAAAAAATACGGTTATAAACAGGTAATTACGCCTCACATCGGAAGTAAGCAACTGTACGTAACATCAGGACATTATGAAAAATACGGAAAAGATTCGTTTCAACCCATTCACACCCCCCAGGCAGGAGAGGAATTTTTGTTAAAACCAATGAACTGCCCTCATCACTGCGAGATATACAAAGCATTTCCGCGTTCATACAAAGATCTGCCGCTAAGACTTGCCGAGTTCGGAACGGTTTATCGCTACGAACAAAGCGGCGAATTGCATGGCCTCACACGTGTTCGTGGCTTCACGCAAGACGACGCGCATCTTTTCTGCCGTCCGGAACAAATTAAAGGCGAATTTCTGAAAGTAATGGATATAATATTCATAATTTTTAAAGCGCTTGATTTCAAGAATTTTGAAGCGCAAATTTCGCTTCGCGAGCCGAACGTCAAAGAAAAATACATCGGTTCGGACGAAAATTGGGAAAAAGCCGAACAATCTATCATTGAAGCATGTAAAGAGAAAGGTCTTCCTGCCAAAATAGAATTGGGCGAAGCAGCATTCTACGGTCCAAAACTTGATTTTATGGTTAAAGACGCTATCGGAAGACGCTGGCAGTTGGGCACTATACAGGTGGACTATAATTTGCCGGAACGTTTCGAGCTCGAATACACCGGCGAAGACAATCAAAAACACCGCCCTGTCATGATTCACCGTGCACCGTTCGGCTCTATGGAAAGATTCGTTGCAGTACTTATTGAACATACGGCGGGAAGATTTCCGTTGTGGCTGGCCCCCGATCAGGTTTCCGTTTTGCCTGTCGGAGAGAAATTTAACGATTACGCATACAAAATTGCACGCGATCTTGAAGAAAAAGACATAAGCGTTATCGTCGATGACCGAAATGAAAAAATAGGCAGAAAAATACGAGATAATGAGTTAAAAAGAATACCTTACATGCTCATAGTCGGAGAAAAAGAAATGGGAAATAATGAAGTTTCCGTAAGAAAACAGGGTGAAGGTGATAAAGGTTCTGTAAAAATTACTACCTTTGCCACCCAAATCATGGAAGAAATTGATGGAATGACAAACAAATGGAATAAATAAATTTTTTAATAATTAATTACTTACAATAACAAAAGGAGGTAAATTTTATAATTTTTTTTGAATGAGAGACGACCGTAATAAAGAACAACAATACCGGATAAACGAACAAATACGAGTTCCTGAAGTGCGCCTCATCGGCGATAATATTACAACAGGAATATATCTTACGTCAAAAGCATTGCAAATGGCAGAAGATATGGGTTTTGATCTGGTTGAAATCTCTCCCAATGCCAAACCGCCCGTATGTAAAATCATTGATTATCAAAAGTTTCTTTATCAGCAGAAAAAACGTCTTAAAGAACAGAAAGCAAAAGCGGTTAAAGTGGTTGTTAAAGAGATACGATTCGGCCCTCAAACCGATGATCACGATTATAATTTCAAACTTCGCCATGCAAAAGAATTTCTCGGAGAAGGCGCCAAAGTAAAGGCATATGTTTTTTTCAAAGGCCGTTCGATTTTGTTCAAGGAACAGGGAGAAGTTTTGTTGCTAAGGTTTGCAAACGATTTGGAAGAATACGGAAGAGTAGAACAAATGCCTGTGCTTGAAGGAAAAAGAATGATTATAATGCTTTCTCCCACAACGAAGAAAGGCGCCGTACAACCAAAACCCTCACAAATAGAAAATATTAACAATTAACAGTTTATATATAAATAACAATTAAAGATTAAAGATTATGCCAAAATTAAAGACTAATTCCGGTGCCAAAAAGAGGTTTGCCCTTACCGGAACGGGTAAAATCAAGAGGAAACATGCTTTCAAAAGTCATATTCTGACTAAAAAAACAAAAAAGCGTAAAAGAAATCTGACCCATACAGGGTTAGTCGCTAACGTGGACGCAAACAATATCAAGAAATTGCTTTGTTTAAAATAATTAGTTAGCAGGAGTTTAATTCTAAAAACAATTATTATGCCAAGATCAGTAAATCATGTAGCCTCAAGAGCTAAAAGAAAACGTATTTTGAAACTTACGAGAGGTTATTTTGGCGCTCGTAAGAATGTGTGGACAGTAGCAAAAAACACATGGGAAAAAGGATTGACTTATGCTTTTCGCGATCGCCGTAACAAGAAGCGCAATTTCCGCGCATTATGGATACAACGTATCAATGCGGGAGCCCGTATCGAAGGACTTTCATATTCCCGTTTGATGGGAGGATTGAAAGAAGCCGGAATAGAAATCAATCGTAAAGTTCTGGCGGATTTAGCTATGAACCATCCGGAAACTTTTAAAACCATCGTTGCCAAAGCAAAAAAATAATCGTAAAATAAATTTTCTCTGTAAAAAAAAATCAAATATTTTTTTATTCGGATTTTTTGTTTTACTTTTGCAGTTAAAAATGAGTTTAGTCGCACGAGTCTGATTGGAAAACTCATCAAATTATTTTATAATTCCGAGGCACGCTCTAACCGCTAATGGCGGGCTGTAGTTCCTGAAAAGGAAATGCTTATGCACAACAGATTACAAAGGCGGTAAAGGCACTCAAATCCTGTCCACGGAGTTTTATATATCCACTTGTGCGACTTTTTTTTAATACCTCCCCGTGCTATTGTAACAACATGAAAAGGGGGAGGTTTTTTTTGATAAAATGAAGTCCGTGAATATTAATTTTTATAAAACCGCACCCAGTCTATCCACATTTCCACAGGCAGATCTGCCGAATTTACCTCTCCGACCCACGAACCGCCCAATTGCATATCCAGCAGGAGATAATACCCGCGGTCGAACGGAAATTGTCCTTTTTTATCCGTTTCTATACGCGGATAGGTAAACGTATGTATCCCGTTGATAAAAAAAGACAAACTGTCCGCATACAGTTCCACGGCATATACATTATAATCATCGGGATCAATCTTTTCGGTAGCGCTTTGAGGAGGATCTTTGATTTGCAATCCGTGCGTATAATCGGAATGAATCGTTTGATAGGCGATATCGTCACCGTTCAGCCGTTCCATGATGTCGATCTCTCCACCAGATGGCCATGAACTGTTATCAAAAGGTAACAGCCAAAATGCCGGCCATGCGCCCTGCGCCTTACCGAGCTTCGCACGTATTTCAATCCGTCCGCGCTCGAAACTCACTTTGTCTTTCGTATAAACGCCGCCAGTAAGGTAAGGCGCTACATCTTCGGGCAGATATTCATTGCGCAAGCCACGCAGAATCAATTGTCCGCCGGTTATCTGATAGCACGAATCAAAATCAGACATGTGCCTGTCCCAGTCCGATCCTCCGCGAGGAATTTTGCTCCAGCGGGATGTATTGAATGTATGACCATCGAAATTTTCTTCCCAAACCAGTTGTCTTTTGACTGTCTGCGATACGGATTGTGCAATGCACGAAACCGCCATACCGGATAAAATAGAAACAATCAACCACTTTTTCATGTGCTTATAATTTTTGTTTACTTTATAATCATATTATTTTTTTCATATTTTGAGGGCGGAGAAAAATAAATATTTCAACTGATTTAAAAAAAATTAAATACCCAACTCTCTGTTTTTTAAATATTTAAAAAATTCCCATGAAACTATTCCTGCCGCTACCGAGACATTTAGCGAGTGCTTTGTGCCGAATTGCGGAATTTCAATACAACAATAACATTCGTCAATGACTTCTTGCTGAACGCCTTTTACTTCATGACCTAAAATAATTGCAAATTTGCGGTCAGATGTCAAATCTATTTTTTCCAAAGATAAACTGCCTTCGACTTGCTCTATGGCACATAAATAATATCCTTTGCTTTTCAATTCCTTGACACAATCCAAAGTGTCTTTACAGTAATGCCATTCAACCGTTTCTTCCGCACCAAGCGCCGTTTTATGAATTTCGGCATTGGGCGGAGTTGCCGTAATGCCACACAAATATATAGATTCGATCCTGAAAGCGTCGGCTATCCGAAACACTGCTCCCACATTATTCAAACTCCTGACATGATCAAGTACTACAACAAGAGGTAATTTTTTAACTGATTTGTATTCCTCTGACGTTAAACGATTTAATTCTGTTACTCTTAATTTGTGCATAAATATTCAATTTTTATTTGCGTAAATCAATGGATTACGATTGCCGACGGAAATATTTCTTCTTCAATCTTATCCGAACATATTTTTTCCATCGTTTGTTATTACATACATAATTGAACTTCTGTGTTTTCCCTGTGCAGTGATTCATGTAAAATATTTTTAGTCACAAATTTATGCGCAACAAATATATTTCCAGGATTCAATTCATTATCTGTTGTACACAGATACGCATCGTACAAATCGTCAATTTTTCACGTATAGTCAGGTTTATAATTAACAGTTGGATGTTTATGCTTAATAAATGAATCCAAATCTATATCTTCGATTTTTGATGAAAATACAATCGACACATACGTTTAATAAATCAACAGGCAGAAGCTGCAAATTAAAATCCATTTTCAACATATCTCTTTAATAATATCAATTACCTGTTTTCCAAGCGCTTCCGCTTCACTCAGAGAGTGAGATTCGGCATAGATACGAATTATCGGCTCGGTATTGCTTTTGCGAAGATGCACCCATTTGTCCGGAAAATCTATCTTAACTCCGTCAATATCAGTAATATCATAAGCAGAAAACTTTTCCTTTACCTTCAATAAAATATTATCAACATCTGTCGAAGGCGTCAATTCTACTTTCTGTTTCGATATAAAATACTGAGGATAAGACGCTTTCAATTCAGTGACTTTCATTTTTTTCTTTGCCAAATGCGTCAAAAATAACGCAATACCTACAAGCGCATCACGACCATAATGACTTTCAGGATAAATCACTCCTCCATTGCCCTCTCCTCCTATTACAGCATTTGTTTCCTTCATTTTTGCTACGACATTCACCTCTCCAACTGCCGCCGCGCTGTAGCGACCGCCATATTTTTCCGTAATATCCTTCAATGCACGGCTTGAACTCAAATTACTGACGGTGTTCCCTTTTGTAACGGAGAGTATGTAGTCGGCAATGGCAACCAGCGTATATTCCTCTCCGAACATTTTTCCGTTTTCACATACGATTGCCAATCTATCGACATCAGGATCAACAACAAATCCCACATCAGCCTTGGCGTCAGTCATTAATTGCGAAATTTCCGTTAAATTTTCGGGAACGGGTTCTGGATTATGCGAAAAATTGCCATGAGGATTGCAATGCAACTTAAAGATTTCTTTGACACCCAGCGCATAAAGTAAATCAGGAATGACAATGCCACCCACCGAATTGACACAATCAATGGCAATACGGAAATTTGCCGTTTTAATTGCTTCAATATCAACAAGTCGCAATTTAAGAATCAATTCTATATGACGTTCTTTGTATCTCAGGTCTGATATAATTTTACCCACATCGTCAATAACAGCATATTCAAATGCTTCTTTTTCCGCAATTTCAAGAACGGTTTTTCCTTCTCTGTCGTTTAGAAATTCGCCTTTTTCGTTCAGCAGTTTCAAGGCATTCCATTGTTTGGGATTGTGGCTTGCGGTGATAATTATACCACCACAGGCATGCTCCACCGTTACGGCAATCTCTGTCGTGGGGGTTGTTGCCATATCAATATCTACGACATTGAAACCCATACCGTTCAGCGTTCCGATAACGATATTTTTTACCATCATCCCCGACACACGCGCATCACGCCCGACGACAATCCTGTTCGTCTTTACGGTTGTATTTTGCCTGATAAATGTTGCATAAGCCGAAACAAACTTCACTATCGCCAAAGGATTTAGACCATCGTCGGGTTTACCGCCTATTGTTCCTCTTATTCCTGAAATTGATTTTATAAGTGTCATGGCTTCCCATTTTTTTAATAGAAAATATATTTTATCCTGTCATAATAAATAGGTATATATTCATTGGTATTACTCGTTTGCAACCAACTGCCTGCTCTGCTTGACTGGTAAACGTCCTGTATTTCCGAATAGCCGGGAACAATCATTTTCACAACGGCGCTGTCGCCGACGTAACTTAGAGCCTCTTGCATTGCAAGTCCAAACAAACTGTAATAAATATCGTTGATCTGGCTATGTTCCTGCCTTACATTGGCAGCCAAACCATATTTAAATTCCATCGGATACTGGGAATTTACAAATGTATCAAAAGATATTATCGTATCTCTGTAATAAAATCCGCCGCTTGCACGCACCAAAACAGTGGTTGAATTGTACACAGCACGATTTCCGTTGCCCGAATCTATTACATTCAGATATATTCCGCTTTTCAGTTCCACAAATTGATCTTCTGTAAAAACTCCGCTTGCAGGATAATCTTTCAAAACTTCAATCTTTTTTTCGGACAATATCCTGTTTACGATTTTCTTTTCGTCTCTCTTCAATTCTTCGTATGATTTCATCTCTTCTTTACATGAGAGGGTTATCAACGCGCAAATTACATAACTCACCAACAGTGAAATTTTTAAATTCATTTTCATATTATTTTGTTTAAATTACTGCATTAAAAATACATACCTACATCCAATAACTCTTCGAATTAAACTTTGATAATCCTTCTTCAAAAACTTTTATTGCATCATCGAGTTTGCCGTAATACTCTCCTCCGGAGGCATTTTTATGTCCACCGCCATTGAAATATTTTGCAGCAAATTTGTTACATGGAAAATCGCCTAACGATCTGAAAGAAATCTTAATCAAATTTGTTTCTTCGCGCAAAAATACCGAAAACGAAATGCCGTCCATACTTAACGGCAAATTTACAAATCCTTCCGTATCGCCGCTTCTATAATGAAAACGATTCAGCTCTTCCTGCGTCAAGGCAAACATAGCCGTCTTCTTTTCCTTATATATTTTCATTTTCTCATACAATACATATCCCATTAGCCGGAGGCGATATTCGGAATATACCTGATTTACTTTTCTGTAAATCTCGTCCTTATCTATCCCAAGTTTAATCAATTCGCTGATTATAAGATATATTTCAGAATCGTTAGAGTTATAACTGAACGAGCCGGTGTCGGTCATCATACCGGTATAAATACATTCACACATCTCCTTGTCCAGTTTTTCGAAAGCGCCAAGCGAACATATTATGCGAAAAATCAATTCACTGGTTGAACTTACTTCGGGATGCGAAATCATCAGGTTGCAAAAATTATCAGGTTCAAGATGATGATCTATCAAAACTTTTTTGGCATCGGCGGCCACCAAAACCGAATCCATACGCCCTACCCTTTTTATTGCATTGAAATCAAGACAGAATATAACGTCTGCTTTCCGGATAAGTTGAATGCCGAAATCTTTAAATTTACTGAAATCTACAATCTCTTTCGCACCTGGCAGCCATTTCAGGAACGAAGGATACTCATTAGGAACGATTACCGTAATTGACTTTTTATCAAATGTATTCAAATAACGATACAGCGCAAGGGAAGAACCAATCGCGTCTCCATCGGGCAATTCGTGCGTAACAATCACAAAGTCATCGCCTTCTTTAATTATCGTTTTCAGTTTATGTATCTTATCGTTATCTATTTTTTTTGTCAACATATCTTCTCAAATAAGTTGCAAATATAGTGCATATTGGGGAAAATACAAAATTTTCTTTACCTTTGCGCCTTCAATTCGAATTGTCCCGAATTTCCATTAACTAAACAAATATATTATGCAAACAATTGAAAATTACAATTTCGCCGGTCAAAAGGCATTTGTCAGAGTGGATTTTAATGTACCTCTTGATGAAAATTTTAAAATTACGGATGACACACGTATCCGTGCAGCGCTACCCACGTTAAAAAAGATTATCGGAAACGGAGGAAGCGTTATTATCGGCTCACATCTTGGACGTCCGAAAGGCGTAACGGAAAAGTATTCGCTGAAACTCATTCTGAAACACGTATCCGACCTTCTTGGCGTCGATGTACAATTTGCAAACGACTGCATCGGAGAAGATGCTAAAATCAAGGCTTCAGCGCTTCAACCGGGCGAAGTGTTGATGCTTGAAAACCTGCGTTTTTATGCGGAAGAAGAGGGCAAACCACGCGGACTTGCGGAAGATGCGCCCGAAGACGAAGTGAAAACTGCAAAAAAAGCAGTAAAGGAAAGCCAAAAAAGATTTACCGAAACGCTCGCTTCATACGCAGATGCTTATGTAAACGACGCATTTGGCACAGCTCACCGCGCACACGCCTCGACGGCCTTAATAGCGAATTATTTTGATGCCGACCATAAAATGTTCGGTTATCTGATGGAAAAAGAAGTTCAGGCCATTGAAAAAATTCTTAACAACATCAACCGGCCGTTTACGGCTATTATGGGAGGTTCAAAAATATCTTCGAAAATAGATATTATCGAAAACCTGCTCAGTAAGGTCGATAATTTAATTATTACCGGAGGCATGACTTACACGTTCACAAAAGCCGGAGGAGGAAATATCGGAAAATCCATTTGCGAAAACGACAAGCTTGATTTGGCGCTCGAATTGGTGAAAAAAGCAAAAGAAAAGGGTGTAAATCTTGTTCTTGCCGTTGATGCGAAAATTGCCGACAGTTTCAGTAACAATGCAAAAACCGCTTATGCCGACGTCGATAAAATTCCAGATGAATGGGAAGGACTGGACATCGGCCCGAAAACGGAAGATATCTATACGGAAGTTATAAAGAATTCCAAAACAATCCTTTGGAATGGTCCAACGGGAGTTTTTGAATTCGACAACTTTACACACGGCTCCCGCAGTGTAGCAGAAGCTATAGCAGAAGCCACAAAAGACGGCGCTTTCTCGCTAATAGGAGGAGGAGATTCTGTAGCCTGCATCAACAAGTTCGGACTTGCGGACGAAGTATCATACGTTTCGACCGGCGGAGGCGCGCTGCTTGAAGCAATAGAAGGAAAAATACTTCCGGGTATCGCTGCTATACAAGGATAACATATATGACGGAGGCTGCCTCTAAAAAGCGACAGCCTCTCTTTTTTTCTCTTACAAAGGTTCTCCGACAATAGATACAACTTCTTGCTACACGAGCAAAATACACGGATTTAGTGACCGTTTTCGTTAAAAGCGCTTACGGAAAAATAGTATTCTGAATCGCGGTTGAAATAACCGGCTTCAAATACATTATCGAAGACCATTACGGCATTATTAAGCCGGTCGGGTATTACTCCCCAGCGAACAATGTAGCCTGTGGCCTGCGGCTGTTTGTCCCATGTAAGGGAGAAATGTCGCCTGTCCGCTTCGCGCCGGACGTTAAGGCCTGAAATCTTGCCTGAGAGCGCTTTCTTTGTTCCTTTTCCGAAAACCCTGAAACCGGATAGGGAAAACTTTCCGTTCACAGTCTGTGTATTGGTAATGCGCAGGAAACGGGTTTTTACCGGCTTCTCCGATACAACGAGTTCATGTGGCATGTCTTTTGTATTTTTCATTCTGTCGGCAAACATTTTCCAGTCAATGCCATTGTCCGAAAATTCAATGCGGTATTGATAGCAGACAAATGAATTACCGGCTCTGTTCGTAAAATCATGGTCGGCAAAATTGACCTGCACGGCATTTACCGTCATCTTTTCACCCAAATCAACCTGCCACCATTCTCCGGCATTTCCGGTTTTTGCAGACCACCAGTTTTCGATATCCTCGTTAGTAGCTTTTTCCGGTTCAAAATCCGGAAGATAAGAAGATGCGAAAACTTTTTTATTATATGAAAGTATATTCCAGTGCATCGAAAGGTCGTTTGATGCGAAATCAACTTTTTTTGCAGGGACAAGGAACGGATAATCGGTCCATACGGTATGGGCATACATCGTTCCTTCACCAAAATAAACGGGAAACAATCCCAATCGGCGTTCAAAACTGTGGCGTTGCGAAATTTTCATGGTAGCCACGTGCCAGTAATTTCCATATTTGTCGCAGAATGTATGCCCGTGTCCCGCTCCGCCGATAAATCCGCCGGGTTTAATCGAAAACGGACTGTTTTCCATATATTTAAACGGTCCTAAAGGATGATCGCCAACGTAAACGCCATCGGCATAGGTACGGTACTGTGTGCCGGGAGAGGCGTATTGCAGGTAATATTTACCATTGTATTTCAGCATAGTTGCGCCTTCGTTCCAGCCTGTTTCGTTTTTTTCATTTTTTTCGCCGGGGATTTCCCATCCGTAAATATCCGTATGATGGTCAATCAGGACAACAGGTTCGCTTGCGGATTTGAAGCCTTGGGCGGGCAGGAGTTCCGTACCTTTTATCGGATCTCTGTTCGAGCAGCCGAAATAGACGTAAACTTTCCCCGTTTCGTTGTCATGAAAAAAAGCAGGATCGGTATCCGTAAATTCATATTGATTCTTTTCGAGCGCTTTCCAGTCATCTTCGTCGGGATTTGTCGTATAGTAGATTATTTTCGAACCACTTGAAAGGTAATACAGCGTATCACTGAGCGCGAGGACTGTCGGCGCATAGTTCTCAATAGTCGAGATCGTTTTGCAGGGGATATAAGTCCAGTCCGCCAGATTGGGCGAACTCCAGTATCCGCCTGATTTTGAGGCGAAAAGATAATACTTTCCCTTGAACAGTTCTATTACAGGGTCAGCCGCTTCGCGCCGGGAGGGTTCGTCGGTCATAAAGCGGTAATTCAGATTCAGCGGATTGGCGATGATCTTGAGGGTTTCCCGGGCATAAGCGGACGAAACCGATACTGATAACAACAGGATAAATAAATGTTTCATTTTTGATAATATTTTTTTTAATGTAACGGCAAATATACGACTTATGCTATTAACAAACGGGGTGATTTCAAATTCATTTTAGAAATATTTTTCTTTCATGCATCTCTACTATTATTATCCGACAATGATTTTTTGAACGGATATTCCGTTTGCCGTTTTTATAACGACGATATATATTCCTTTGGGATAATTATCAACGGGAATTGCGATTTGCCTCTTACCGTATGCCGGCACAGCGCCGAGCAGACGTCCGTCGAGGTTGTAAATGCTTACGGATTGCATGTTTTCCGCGTGTCGAACGTTCAATATTCCACCGTAAACAGGGTTGGGAAAGACGAGCGATTCTTCGGCGCTGTGCCTGAGATTGCCGGAAGTATCGTCTTCGACGTATGCCAGATAAAATTCATGAATACTCCAGTATTGTGTTTTTCCGCTGCCGGTCTGTACGATTTTCACATATTGCGCCTCCGTTTCTTCAGGAAGAGAGATGATGGAGAGCGCCGGCGGCTGTTCTCCCGTTTTGACGGGATTACCCCAGTTCAGGCCATCCCTTGAGATGTAAAGCGCATAAGCGTTCGGAAAATCATTTGCGCTGTTGGAGGCGTCCAGAATGACGGTATTAAATTTCACCGGCAGTCTTGTATTCACGGCAAACCATTGTCCGGGATTGACCTGGGAACCGTTCGTCCAGCGGGTATTCGCATTTCCATCGATGGCCAGGTAAGCGTCTCCGCCGCTTGCGGAAGCAATCCAGCCGTTTCGCGACAAAGTGGCGCCGGGGGAAAACGCCGGAGCGGTTGTCAGGTTGTTGAACCACGAACGGAAACCCACGGGCGAAGATAATGCCGAAACGGAGGATTGCACGGATACTTGCGCGTTCTTTCCGCTATTGACGAAATCAGTTGCATTCACGTCCGTTGTGGAGATATTCACCCGGGCGTCTCCCTGAATTTCCATGAAACGGGTCGTTCCCGACTGTTCGAAATGCGCCAGTATCAGGTTTATGTTTCCTCCGCCCAATACGCTGGCGTATCGTGCGCTTCCCCAGTAGTCAGAAGCGAAGAGATGGGCCGTTGCGGCGAATCCTTGCGCGCTTTCAATATATTTCGTATCCGCATACAGGTCTCTTGCCACCGAAACGATCTGTGTATTTATCAGATCAAATCCTTGCTCCGCGTCAATGCTTTCGTAACAGATGGAACGCAGGGAGGCGTCCAGCGCCGTTCCGAGGGATATGCCCGAAGGCGAATGTCCGTTGTTCTGCCTGAAAACAAGTCCTCTGTGGGAAGCGTAATGGAAGTTGTTGTACAGTATTTCATCTTTGCAATCTTCCAGGATCATAAATTCGAGTTCAAGCCAATTTTGGTTATAGACGGCGTTGCGGGAGGCTTCATCGCTATCGGAGTTGGGCCATGCGCCGAACTTGGGATTTTCGTATCCGCTTGCCATCACGATGGAATTGAACTGTACATTGCTTATCAAGCCGTTTTTCGAGCCGCCGCCTACCCTTATCCCGTTTTTGAAGACATGTCCTGCAAAATAATCGACGTAATGATTGTCGCACGGATAAGTAAACATGTCAATGCCCCTGTAAGTGGCACGGACGCCGACATTGACGATATAAACATCTTTTCCGGCAACCCGAATACAGTATGGATATTGCGGCAAGGTGGACGGATCTTTCGCATACGAAGACCTTTGCTCCGGATAATTGAAAGTCAAGCCCCGTATGCCGCTTTTTTCGGATAGTTCGAGGAAAGGTGCGCCGTCGGGTTCATTTCTTCCCGCATATATTTCGATGATACTCCCCTGTCCTTTCGGTACGGAAGCCAGGTCGGAGGCGCCTTTGAGTTCTACGCCTGTGGGGACGGTCAGACGCCCGTTCACCCTGTATTTTCCCGGCGGGAGAAAAACGATGCCGCCACCTTCGCTGCCGGCTTTTTCCAAGGCGCGGCGGATGGCGTCGGTATTGTCGGTAACGGCGTCCGGCACGGCGCCAAATTCGCTGTCGGTCGTTACGTATAAAGCCCTCCTTTCCGGGCGGGTTTCCCGCGGCGTGATTTCGGGGAAATCGGGCAATCGCTTCACCGAAACCGGACGATGGTCTAGCTTACATTCAAACAGCGAGCGATTTCGTATATCGGCCTCCTGTGCAAAGCGGTTGCCGGTAAGAATCGTCCGAGCGTAAGCGCCGACGGACACCTGGGGAGCGTCGTTATTGAAATCGCCATCTTCCGACGTATACAGACCGCCGAGTATATTCACCTTTCCGGCATGAACCGTACATTGCTGTGTCATCAACCTGGTCGAGGCTCCTCGGTCGATCCTTATGGCATCTGCCGAGGCGGTAATTTCGCAGTCGTACAACTGAACGGTCGAGCCTGTGCCGTCTGCAATGACGATACCGTTTTCGCAGTCTTCCGTTTTGACGCGGGTGAACATGATTCCGGCATTGGCGACGGCTTCGATATAGACGGCCGTTTCGCAGTTTTTGAATCGCATGCCGTAGTTATGCCCGTTAGGTCTGGAACCGACGGAAGGGATGGAGGCCGCCGCATAAAAGCCGCGATTATAACCCTCGACGCTTATATTGCAGGCATACGACCAGTCGTTTCGCCGCATCACGACGCCCGTAGCGTTGCTGCGAATCCGGCGGCTGTAAGCGCTGCCTTTTGCCGGCGCGCCCGGCAGGCCAGAATCCGCCCAGTAATCCGGCGAAAAATCTATATGGTCCAGCCGTCCGACATCGGCGATATTATCTACCTCGACGCCACGCGAGAGTGGCGTCCCGCAGAGGTTGAACACATTAGGGCAACCGCCTCCGTTGACGCGGGAAAGAACAACGCCCGAATAGACATTCACCAGCGTGATATTTCGCACATTGTTGTAATCATTTCCCCAGTAACCTCTTTTGCCGTACAGTATGGTCGGCGGATAAGGAGTGATGTTGTCCGCATCCTGTTCCGGATACCAGATGGCGAGATCATAGATGCCGGTAGACGATTCGGTGGTAATAAAAGCGTTTGCTTCGTCTTCATTGCCTCTGCCGTAATATGCCATGAGAATCGTGCCTTCAACGGGCTTGCCTTTCTCCGGCTTTTTCCGCTCGCCGCGTAAAACAACGCCTTTGGGGATGAGCAGCCTTCCGCTGATTTTATATTTTCCTTCGGAAAGATACAGTACGCCTCCGCCTGCGCTGCCCAGCCGGTCGAGCAGTTCCTGTATGGCCGGATATGAATCCGAATAGCCGGTTTTGTCTATCGAAGGCAGGCTCTCGTCCGTAAAGGCTGAGACGCCGACGTCTTCCGACGGATATTCGGAATCAATGATTTTCCATTGCGCTCCTGCCTGCGGAAAAGCCGAAATAACGACGGCAGAGAATAGAAATAAAAAGATCTGTTTCATAATGCTGTTAATTTTATATTATGCGCGGTTTAAAAAACATTTTGTCTTTGGACAAATACTCTTGGTTTCGATACAATTACAAAAGAAGCGGGAATTTTCCCGCCTCTTCCTCTGAAAAAACATTTCGATTAACCCTGAAAATCATTTTGCCTTATCAAATATCATCGCCGTAGATGGTGATTTCACCCAGGTTGATGCAGTTCGTATTCTGCCAGTTGGGATACTTAATAACCAGACGGAGATACCTGACTTTTTTCTTTACATCAATAAGGTTGAAATCGGAGCCTCCCGACCAGAGGGCTTTATCGGCGTCATTACTTGTATTGTAATTGGAAGCGGAAGGTTTCGTTATTTCGAAATCGCCGAGTTTCACCCAGTCGTTTTGCCAGTTATAAATGCCCTGTTCCGGTTCGGGAGAGACATAATTGCGACTGTTGGCCTGCGCCTGCGTGACTTTGTCGACATACAGGGGATCTGAGCTTGAAAGATAATTGCCCGGATCTTTTTGTGTGACATAAGTCGTTCGGTAATATTTTTCAAAATCATCTTTGGTTGGAAAATCCTCCACTTCTTTGGGCGCATCGGTAGCCCAGAGTTCAAAGAAGCGGGGGCTGTGTCCTGTGAAAGCGGCGTTGTCCGTCCTGCACCAGATTTGCAGGCGGCTAAGGGAAGCCGGGACGCCGATGTCGAAAGTGAAATGGTGCGGGAATTTGAAGCGTGCGGAGGCATTACCGGACTGATCTTCGGTATGCAGGATGGTCATGCCGTTCGTATTGTTTGCGCTGCCGCCGTCCCAGATTTTGGCCAGGCTGCGTTGTCCGACGCCAAAATCGGTAATGGGTTTGAGGTAATCCTGGTCGCCGCCGCCGGGATGGGGCGTGGTATTGTCGCCGGGTTTGAAGGCGGCTACAAATCGTGATTTTGCTATTTCCCGTTCAAACTTGGGCATGGTGAATCTCCGTTTCAACGAGTTGAAAAGTTCAAGACCGTTTTCAGGGAAATGGACGGAATAGATTTCGACGTCGTCACCGGTTTCCAGACCTTGCAGGAGGGTTGTTTCTTCGTCGTTCTCGACTTCAATTTTCATTTCCTGTCCTTGGGTATTAACATATTGTACAACCGAATATAAAAGAGAGGTTGCCGTTGCAGATACTGCTTCCCAGTTGATTTGCATCTCGCCGGATACAAGTTTAGCGAGAGATTTGATACCACGGTTACGCAGATTTTCTACGTATATATCGCCAAGTACAGAGCCTGCGATCTCGACCGATTTGGAAATATTTCCGTTATTATCCTGTATCTCAAATTCAAAAATATATTCTCCTTCGGCGATATCATTCAACACGGCGGATAGCCACATTTCTCCTTCGGATGTTCTTCTCAGGGGAATCGTGACGCCGGTATCGCGCTGATTCCAGTAAATTACCGTCTTTGCAATACGGGGGTCTGCATTGATTTTCCATTCAAATCCTATTTTGTTTAATCCCGAACGTACTATTATTGAATCGGCTGCGCCGATATAGAGCGTTTCGCCACGGTTGAGATATTTTTCATGTAAACTGTTCATGTTTTCACACGAAAATGCCAAAATCATCAGGCATACCGGGATAATTACCTTTATTGTTTTGATTCCCGTTTCAAGGGTAAATTTAAAATTTATTCGTTTCATTTCTTTTTAGTTAAATAAAAAACAATCATTACTTACTCATCTTTATCTGTCATCTCCATAAACCGACAGTTCAGCCATGTGCATAGCCGGAGTGTGCGCCCATGTATCATGGACTTCAAAGCGTATATATCGCATCTTGGGGACGTCTTGTCTGAAGTCGAAGTCAAAACCTGCATTGTGAGCGGCCATGTCTTCGGGCGTATTTGTTCCGGGAGGCATGCCGGAGGGTTTCACTACTTCACACTGGGCTAATAAAGTCCAGTCTTTTTTCCATTCATTGGAGTCAAAGTATGCCGCATCATCTCTGGGATGCATCAATTCGTCCGTTCCCCATATATCAAACAATCTCAGATTATGCTGTGCATAAGGATAAATCTCTCCGCGTTGAAAAATTATCACATGCGTGAGTTGTGCCATTGTGCCGAGGTCAATCGTGAAGTGTTGAGGGATTGTGAATCCGGCGGCAGCATCCGTATGCCAGCCGTGATACTTGTCGGGGTCGTCCAAAACGCCATCCCAGATTTTTTCCAAAGGCCGGTTGTCATTCACCGAAGTATTATCTCCTGCGAGTGCGGGATTATGGAACAGCGATTTATCGAGCATTACTTCATAATAGGGTTCTATTTCGATTTTAAAAGTATCCGAAAGATTTTCATATTTATCGGAAATACTGAGAGCAAAAAGGCGTTTTTGGGTATTATAGCCTCTAAGTCTTTTACTCCCTGCGGGCAGAGAAGAGAATATTATATCTTTGAGTTCCAGTTCGCCGTTGTCGTTGGCTGAAAGAATAGAGATACCTACCATCGCTTTTGCCGGATTTTCCCAGTTTATCACGACGCCTCCGAATGTTGGCTCCACAGTGAGTGAATTTAAGATAGCCGTCATGGGAGGATCTAAGGGTGTAAATTTTCCGATATACGGCTTTGAAGCATTTTCACTGTGGTCTACAACCATTATTTTGAGTTCTATTTCTTCAGGCTCGCCCAATCCGTCCACTTCCATGTAATTTTTATAGATGGACGAACGTACGGTTCTCTTGTTTCCGCCGTATGTAAATTCGCATTTAACATAAGAAATGTCGTCTTCATTGGGCAAAGTATAGGTGATGTAAGCGCCGCCATTCGTTGGCGTGATTACAACATTGGAAAGCGACGAAGGCGCGACTTTGTCGGTTGGCGTCTGTCCTATCGGCGTTTCCGAGCAGGCGTACAGTCCTGCCGTCAATAATATACAATATAAAATTTTTGTCTTCATAATCATTGAATTTTAGTTCTTCTTTTTTAGTTCTTAACATTTCTTCATTACCATCCCGGATTTTGCACTAAATTGCTGTTAACAACAAGCGTATTGCTGCGCAAGGGCCAGAGATAGTCTTTGTAAGTAAATTTTCGATTACTGAAATAAACCCGTGTAAGATAATAATCTTCGAGTTTTTGTCCCTGAAAGTCCCAGCCGCGTACAGGCTCGTTCATGTACTGTTCGGCATCGCGCCATCTGCGAAGGTCAAAGGGACGCTGGCCCTCGAATGAGAGTTCGATGAGGCGTTCGCGTTTGATGATTTCGCGCATACTTTCTTTGTGTGCCGGTTTCGACGGATCTTTTGCATATTTCCACGATTCGACCACTCCGTTCAGTCCCGCGCGAATCCTTAGACTGTCTACCCAGCGATAGACTTCGTCGTCGGGAGATTCTTTTGATTCGTTTAAGGCTTCGGCATACAGCAGGTATAAATCCGCCAAACGTATGATGGGCATGGAGAAACGATAGGGAGTCGGCGCCTGGGTATTTGTCGGTATCCTGAAACTTACTAACTTCTTAATGAAATAGCCTGTTGAAGGATGGCAATCTTGAAATACCAATCCATGTACATCTCCGGATCTGTTTTTGATAACCAGCTGCGTTTCTCCGTCTTTGTTTGCCAGCAATTCGTAAATACCGCGGTCGAAACACAGATGTGCATAAAATCGCGGTTCCCTGTAATAATTTAACCTGGCGGTTGTTTCTCCTTCTCCGATATAATAGTGGTGCCATTCGAA
The DNA here is from genome assembly GCA_031278765.1 of Tannerella sp. Taxonomy (GTDB): domain Bacteria; phylum Bacteroidota; class Bacteroidia; order Bacteroidales; family Tannerellaceae; genus Tannerella. The sequence goes on from JAITJX010000149.1 coordinate 30,074, forward strand.
AGAGCTTGGTTCGGCGTCAGGATCGTTTTCGTCTTCGTCTTCGTCGTCTTCGCCTTCGGGAGCTACGTTAGCGAGCGTTTCGTAACGATGTTCATAATCCCAGTAAGGATCTTCGTCAATGGGGATACCGTTTTTGGTATAATAAGTTTCCGCCATTTTCAATGTCGCGCTTAATTCGGCCGTGCCGCCGTATGATGTATAGATTTTCGGCGTACACCAGTTCTGAAACTGATTGTTATCGTTGGTACATGCCCATACTATTTCCCTGTTGGTGGTAAATCGTTCCGAAACGCATCCTCTAAGCGTATATTTCAAAGCAGTGGTATCGGACATAATATCGTATCCGACCGGATAGCGATACAATCTGTGTCCTGCAAGATGAGCTGCCTCAATAGATTCTTTCACAGCTGCCGCCGCCCTTTCCCAGCGCGCTTGAATAGCATCCTGGCTACTGTTGTTTGAAACCAGTTGCACTCCTCTTTTATCCTTGAAATTATTATAATAGACATAAGAGCCGTTAAACAAAGGACTCGCCGCCCAAATTAAGGATTTCGCTTTAATTGCCAAAGCAACGGCCTGTGTTATACGACCTGTTTCGGTCGTTATTTCCGTAATCACAGGAGGAAGATCCGGCGTAGCTTCGTCTACAAGATTTACGATATATTCTATCACATCGTCCACCGGCTCGCGGAACACGCGAACTTCTTCGGGTGAGGCATTCACATTGATATTTTCATCCATAACCGGAATAGGCCCGTATAACTGCAACAGGAAAAAGTGAAAATACGCTTTCAAGATTTTCACTTCGGCTTTCCATCTGACTTTCTCATTTATCGTTATATCGGGGACGTTATCAATGTTTTCCAAAAAGATATTACAATCGCGAATACCTATCCACATTCTTTTACCGCCGGCGCTTCCGTCCCAGTAGTTAAGGTAAGGATCGGTAATATTCTGCTGGCCTTGGGCAAGGCGTGCGCCGCTGTTGTTTCTCATATTATTATCAACGTCAAACCATATTTCGTCGCCACCGGCAATGTATCCCGGATAGTCAAACGCCGACGCCATATTAGGCAAATAATTATAACATCCGTAAAAGAATTTCTCCGAATTTATCCGGTTTGAGAAAGCCGTCTCCAGAGTAGCAGTCCCGTCGGGCACCACATTCAAATAGTCCGAACATCCGCAAAACAGGACAATGCCGCAAATCAGTACAATATATTTTATATGTTTCATATTTTTTATTTGATTTAATGATTAAAACTCTATATTAACTCCAAGATTGATTACCCTTTGCAACGGGTATGCCAGGCCGTTTCCGGCCATTTCGGGATCCCACATTTTAAATGCGGAAAGGATTGCCAGGTTGTTTCCCGAAACATACAGACGAACGTTTGAGGACTTTATCAGACGTGTTAATTTCTGGGGAAGGCTATATCCCACTTCGGCGGTTTTCAGGCGAAGAAACGAGCCGTCGCGCATGAACCACGTGCTGGTAACTTGATTGTTGGCTATTGCCGTCTCCGACAGGCGGGGCCATAAGGCGTAGATATTGCGGTTGTCTTCCGACCAGTGATTGTCGGCATAATACTGCAACAAGGCCCTGTTTTGTCCGGTCGCGCCCACAAAAGGAGCGGTTGAACCCGGATTTATCCAGAACGATGACCGCGCAGAACCTTGAAAGAAGACCGAAACATCAAAGTTTTTATAGCCTCCGGAGAGGCCGAATCCGTATATGATTTCCGGCGTCGTAGGGAAACCGATGGGGACCTGGTCGTTCTCGTCTATACGCATATCTCCGTTGATATCTTTGTATTTTATATCACCTGCTCCATACTCGCCGAAAGTTTGCACAGGCGAATTTGCCACCTCTTCGTCATCAACAAACAAACGTTCGGCAACATATCCATAAGTCTGCGACAGCTTCTGACCCACATGCGTTCTCCACGGCGCGCCAGCCACAACATAATCCGGCTCCTCATAAACCTTATATTTGCTGGCCGCACAGGTGAAATTTCCCCTTGCAACTATCCACAAGTCTTTCGTAAACGACTTATTATAATCCGCCGATATTTCAAAACCTCGTCCGGTAGCTTCGCCTATATTGGCGCTGGGCGTCACCTGCAATCCCATCGTTGTAGGGATAGAACTGCGCGACTGCAGGATATTGGTTCTCTTTTCGTTGAAAAAGTCTCCCTGTATCTCAAGCTCCTTCCACAGGTTCAATTCAAACCCCAGATTGCTTTTGTAGCTGATTTCCCATGTAATACCCTGATCGGCATAACGCTGAATCGAGATACCGTTCCTGTGAAAACCAAATTCGTCGCCCACAGTGTATCCTCTGCCGCCGTCGTTCATATTCAGCTGCGACATGTAATAAAACCGGTCGTTGTCGCTCCCGATGGCGTCGTTGCCCACCATACCGTAAGTAGCTTTCAGTTTCAGCTTGCTAAGCGTGCCGGACAGAGGCTGCATAAATTCTTCGTTGGATACGATATACCCCAAGCCTCCCGAGGGGAAGAATCCCCAGCGCTGAGTGGAATGGAAACGTTCCGAACCGTTATAACCGAAGTTGAGTTCCACGAAATAGCGGCTGTCGTAACTGTACGTAAAGCGGCCTGCCAGTCCAAGATTACGGTGAGGCAACGAGAGCTGGAAATTATCGGTAGTACCGTTGTGACTTTCGCGAACGGTGCTCACAAGCAAACCCGATACCGCATGTTTCTCCTTAAAAGTACTGTTATACGTGAGAGCGCCCTCAAAGTAAAGCGTACTTTCCAGTTCCCGGTTGGAAGGGACGAAATCCAGGTAATCGGTACCGGTATCGGGATTGATGGCGCTCAAGACGTAAGCGTCTTCAGACGTTGTAGCCAGGGAATAAAAGAAAGGCGCGTATTGCCGCCTGACAGGTAATTTCGAGTAGCGGTCTACATTGAACAGGCCGCGAAGAGACAGCCCCTCGAGAAGGAAATTCAGGTCCTGTTTCAACTCAAACTGGGCATACATATTGGAGCGGTCTTCCGTACGGTATCCTTTCAGCATTTCGGCATAAGGATTCAGATAACCTCCGGAAGAATAATTACCGAAAAGAATATGCTTGGTATAGATATTGGCGGCGTCAGGCTCGTAGTAAGGACGGAAATACACGGGATTGGCATTGATGGCCTTGGTGTAAAGATCCGTACCGCCGTCGAGAGGACCTATATAATCGTCGAACACGCCATTGAGACGGACAACCATTTCGGTCGATTTGGTCAGGTTCACATTCACATTCGAGCGAAGGGAATATTTGCGGATATCAATATTGGTATTAAAACTCTGACGCGGATCGTTTTTAATGATACCCTGATCCTTTGCATAAGATGCGGCAATGAAATAACGCGCCACCGTGCCGCCGCCGCTCACGTTCAGGTTGTATCGCTGGTTGAACGTGTTTTTGTCGAACAGCATCTCCTGCCAGTTATTCGCCGGATAGCGTACTGGGTCTATCCCCCTTGCGGTATATTCTATCTTCTTCTGGTCATAAGGCAGCGTCCTGCCTGGCGTACGGGTAATAACCGCCTCGTTGTGATACCGCATGTAACTCACCGCATCGGCAAGTTCAACATTCTCGGTTGGCTGCGAATAAGCGCCTTCGGCGCGAAACGATACCTTCACTTTGCCAGGACTTCCTTCCTTCGTACTGACGAGAATCACCCCGTTTGCCCCCCGGGCGCCGTAAAGCGCCGTTGCATTGGCGTCTTTCATGATCGAAAACGCCGCAATATCGTCCACCGTCAAGCGCGAAAGATCTTCCGTACCCATTTCAACGCCGTCTATCAATATCAGGGGATCTTTCTTTCCGGTACCAAAATTCGTGACCCCGCGGATAAAGAACTGCGCATTGTCCTGACCCGGCTCGCCCGTCCGCTGATAAGAGATTAATCCGGCTATGCGACCGGCAAAAGAAGTCGTAAGGTTGCTGGAAGGCACCCGCAGTTCTGAAGGTTTAACCGTCGTAATAGAAGCTATCACGCTTTCCTTCTTCTGTTTGGCGAAGGCCACTACGGTCACCTCGTCCAGTTCGTTCGTATTTACTGCCATTGCAACGTCTATCGTGCGTCTGTTTCCAACCCTCTCCAACCGTTCCTGATAACCGAGAAAAGCATAAATCAATACATCCGACGATTTTACATTATTAAGGGAATAAGAACCGTCCACATCGGTAATAATACCGCGTGTCGAGCCTTGAAGCGTTATCGTGACGCCCGGCATCCCTTCACCATTCTCATCAGTCACTCTCCCCGCGACTGAAAAACTCTCTTGCGCCGTTAATGTGAATGACATGGCACAGATCATACAGCACGCTAACAAAAATTTCGTTAGCAGATTTGACTTAAGTTGTTTGTTTCTCATAAAAAAATCATTTGTTTATTCATAGATATTAAAATTTCTGGCGAAGATAAAGCGGAGGAGATTAGCAAACGGGTTAACAAACGGGTTAACAGGGATTTTTTTTTGAACAATTTTAATAAAATCGTCTTTTTTTTGTAAGATTTCCGTTAAAGAAATTGCAGGAGACGAAAAAAAGCCGGCGTTAGCAGATACAATCATGCAATGCTGTAAGAACACTTCTTACAACGCTGTAAGAACACTTCTTACAACGCTGTAAGAACACTTCTTACAATGCTGTAAGAACGCTTCTTACAACGCTGTAAGAACGCTTCTTACAACGCTGTAAG
>JAITJX010000171.1 GCA_031278765.1 Tannerella sp.
CATCATACATCATACATCATATCAAAAAGATGTGAAACCTCTATCGAGGTTTTAGAACGATGGGATACGAATGTTTCTATTGATATGAATGCCCTAACGGGCAAACGAATAACAATGAACTATGAACAGTCGATATAGAGTCGCATGAACGCCGGTATGCGCGTCGTGCGAATGCCGGTATGCGCGTCGACAGATGACACCGAAGGCGTATAATTTTCATAATCCCAAGCAAGCGTAGACTTATTTCAGGACATGACACTTAAATCTTGAATCTTAAATCTTGAATTTTAAATTTTAAAAATCGTATTTAAAGATTTATTAAAGGAAAAGTTTGAGCGTAATGGATTATTGCCGATTTCAACCTGTCCGCCAAATACGCGTTGCCGTCTTTGAGTTCGTCGTAGATAGTTTGCGCTTCTTCACGGTATTGGACGATTTTCGTCTGCGTCCAATGGGCTGGAGGCGGTTGCAGGTTGGAGATCCTGTCAGCCAGCTTTACCGCCCAGATTTCTTTGGACATTTGCTTAATTCGTCGTAACGAATCAGACATCTGTTCTTCTTTTGGTAAAGCGTCGTTTTTGGTCAACGCTTTTACGCCAGACGTCACAAGCTGTCCGAAACGATTTGTCAGCTCGTCTTCCGAAGTCAGTGTGTCTTCCAGAACATCGTGCAGCAAGGCAACAGGAATTGCCAGACGTAAATCGAAATTTTCCGACCATTGCGCGGCTAACAGAATTTCCATACAGACATTGCTCAAATGTACGACATACGGTATCTCGCTGCCGGTGATTTTTTGATTGCCGTGTCGCTCGGCGGCGTATTTAAGCGTTTGTTGATAAAGGGATTGAATGTTATCCGTCATTTGTGGGACGCTAAATTGACGCTGTGTCATCGCTTCGCCGGTTTCAGGGATTAAATAGCGTATTACCGCTTTCCAGTCGGGAAACCGTTCGCTACCAAACAGTATCAGTTCGCCATGGAACTCGCCGGCGCCATTTTTGGTACGGTCGTCTATCAGATAATCGCCTTTGTTCAGGTTTTTATGGTGCGAAATGATGAGGCGTTTGTAGAAGACGCCATCTTTTTCGCTACCAAAATATTTGTGTACCCATTCAGCCTTATCCGTCCATGCCGAAAGATTTTTCCACGGGGCAGTGGAAAGAATGTAGCAGTCGAAATGCTGCGACAGTAATTTCACCGCTTCCACCGCGCCGGACGCCGGCTTCATCAGACTGAAAATACCGGATACCTCGTCCAAATATCCCTCGTACTCACGCTTTGTATCTTCGCTCAACCGGTCTATCCCCGATTGAAAGTCAACAAGGACATTGTCCATGTCGAAATAAAGGATTTTCTTTTTAATATCCATAAATTATCCGTTTTTTTTTAACGGCACAAAGATATAACAGATATTAATATTGTCTGATGCAACAGAGTTGGTCGAGACCCATGACAGTCCAGCGAATAGTTTTTGTCATGGATTTCCACCACAGGAAACCGGCGATTGATTTGTCCTTTCAGCACATCAGTCAGGATATGAGTAAGCGTCTCGACGATGTAAGAAAGGCAATCGTCAAGCTGTCATACACTGTCGAAAATCACACTGTAAGTGGCGAGTAAAAGTGTAACAATAATATCGTCATATAATTTTTTTACTTAAAACATTTGATAATCAAAATATATGGAATAAAAATGCAAAAATATTTGGATGTAAAGAAAAAGTAAGTACCTTTGCGCCCTCTATCGGAAACGATTGGCTATAATTTATTGATAATGTAAATAAAATATAGAAAATAAATTAAATAAAATAAATTTGGATATCGGACGCCGTATTCGAGCGTCGAAAAAATAAAGATTAAAAAAAAAAGTAAAAATGACTGATCCAATAGCAGATTACCTTACGAGAATCCGCAATGCGGTTAAGGCGAATCACAAAGTAGTGGAGATCCCATCTTCCAAAATTAAACGTGAACTCACAAGAGTTCTTCACGAGAAAGGCTATATTTTGAGCTACAAGTTCATAGATGCAAAGCCGCAAGGTATAATCAAAATAGCCTTAAAGTATCATCCCGAAACAAAAAATTCGGCGATAAAACATCTGAAACGAGTTAGTCGTCCCGGATTACGTCGTTATACCGGCGCCGTCACCATGCCACGCGTATTGAACGGACTTGGTATTGCGATTCTTTCGACTTCCAAAGGTGTGATTACGGACAAAGAAGCCCGTGAAATGAACATAGGCGGCGAAGTTATTTGTTATGTTTATTAAAAAATCAAAGTATAAATAATGTCAAGAATAGGAAAATTACCTGTAAACCTGCCACAAGGAGTTGCCGTCACGATTGATGACACAAATGTTGTAACGGTGAAAGGGCCTCTTGGAATACTTAAACAAAAGGTTGATCCCGATATAAAAGTTTCCATAGAGGAAGGTTCTGTTAAATTTACACGTCCCACAGACCAGCCCCGTCACCGTTCAATGCACGGCTTATATCGAGCATTGATAAACAACATGGTACTGGGTGTTTCTACCGGCTACACAATTAAACAGGAATTGGTCGGCGTAGGATACAAAGTTGAAGCCAAAGGTCAGGTACTCGAATTCAGTTTGGGATATTCGCATGATATCCATTTCGAGTTGCCGCCTGAAGTGAAAGCCACAGCAGTGGTCGAAAGAAAAGGAGCAAATCCTTTAATTACGTTAACATCAGTTGATAAACAGTTAGTCGGACAGGTTGCAGCGAAAATTCGTTCGTTAAGGAAGCCAGAGCCATACAAAGGTAAAGGTATTCGTTTTGCAGGCGAGCAAATTAGACGTAAAGCAGGCAAATCCGCTAACGCTAAATAAAAAAGGGGGAATATATTTATGTCATTAACGAAAACAGATAGAAGAAAAAGGATAAAATATCGTATCCGTAAAATAGTGAACGGCACCTCCGAACGTCCCCGCATGTCGGTGTACAGGAGTAACAAACAGATATACGTTCAATTTATCGACGACACAAAAGGAATAACATTAACCTCGGCATCGTCTCGCGATAAATCATTAACAGAAGAAATTGCAGGGAAAACGGGCGTCGAAATAGCCGGACTTGTCGGCAAACTGTCGGCGGAACGCGCTCTGGAAAAAGGTATAACCAGCGTATTGTTTGACCGTAACGGATACCTTTATCATGGAAAAGTAAAAAAATTAGCAGAATCAGCCCGAGAAGGCGGTCTTAAATTTTAGAAATTATGTCGAATACAAATATCAGAAGAGTTAAAACCACCGATTTAGACTTGAAAGAAAGGTTGGTGGCAGTACAGCGGGTTACAAAGGTAACAAAAGGAGGTCGTCATTTCAGTTTTGCCGCGATAGTAGTTGTAGGCAACGAAAACGGCATAGTTGGTTATGGACTAGGAAAAGCGGGAGAAGTAGCCGCCGCCGTAGCCAAAGGAACGGAAGACGCCAAGAAAAATTTGGTTAAAGTCCCTGTATTTAAAGGAACAATACCTCATGAACAGGAATCTAAATTTGGCGGCGCACAGGTCTTCATCAAACCGGCAGCTCCCGGAACAGGGGTAAAAGCCGGAGGCGCTATGCGTGCCGTATTGGAAAGCGCAGGAATACATGATGTGCTGGCTAAGTCGAAAGGTTCGTCCAACCCTCACAACCTTGTTAAAGCGACAGTAACAGCTTTGCTGGAATTGCGTGACGCATATACGGTTGCACAGTTGCGCGGTATTTCGATGAAAAGAGTATTTAACGGATAAGGAGGAAAAAATGGCTATATATAAAATAACACAGGTCAGAAGTAGAATCGGAGCAAATAAAAAGCAGCGCGCAACGTTGGATACGCTTGGTCTCCGCAAGATAAACCGTTCGGTAGAACGCGAAGCGACGCCCGTAGTGGAAGGAATGATTAAAGCCGTGAGTCATTTAGTAAAAGTGGAAAAAGTTCAGTAACAACCAAAGAAGAATTATATATTATGAATTTAAGCAATTTAAAACCTGCAAAAGGCTCTACACATAAAGTGAAAAGAATCGGTCGGGGACAAGGTTCAGGGCGGGGAGGCACTTCTACTCGCGGACATAAAGGAGCGCAATCCCGTTCGGGATACTCGCGCAAGTTTGGATTTGAAGGAGGACAGATGCCTATTCAACGCCGTTTACCGAAATACGGATTTACCAACATAAACCGTATAGAATACAAACCTGTAAATGTTTCTACATTACAACAATTAGTCGACAAACGCGGCTTGACTGTGATAAACGTCGGAACGCTCGTTGAGGCGGGTTTAATATCGAAAAATGACAGAGTAAAAATTTTGGGTAATGGCGAGTTAACTTCAACTGTGGAAGTTACTGCTCATGCTTTTTCAAAGTCAGCTGTCGAAATCATTGAAGCAAAACAAGGAAAGGCAATAAAATTGTAACATATAATGAATAAGATATTGGATGTCTTAGGGATTAAACGGTTTGTACAAACAATACAAAACATATACCGGATAGAAGAATTGCGTACCCGAATTGGCTATACACTGCTTCTGCTTCTGGTATTCCGTTTTGGGAGTTTTGTCGTATTGCCGGGTATAGATCCTACAGCTCTTAAAGCATTTACAGATTCTTCAAGAGAAGGATGGATGGGTATGCTGGATTTGTTTTCCGGAGGCGCTTTCTCCAATGCTTCGGTGTTTGCATTAGGGGTGATGCCATACATTTCAGCATCAATAGTTATCCAGCTCTTGACGATAATGGTTCCGGCTTTTCAACGCATCCAGCGCGAAGGCGAAAGCGGAAGACGGAAAATCAATCAGTATACACGATTGCTTACTTTGGCTATTCTTGCCATTCAGTGTCCCATGTATTTGGTTACATTGACGTCGCAACTTCCTACGGAAGCCTTTCTGGTAAAAGGAGTCTGGTCTTATACTATGCCCGCGGTGATGTGCCTGATATCCGGAACAATGTTTGTTATGTGGCTGGGAGAACGTATCACCGACAACGGTTTGGGTAACGGAATATCGTTGCTTATCATGATTGGTATCGTCGCCCGTTTGCCACATGCTCTTTTGGCTGAATTTGAAACCCGCTTCACTGAAACCACAGGAGGACCTTTATTGTTGATTGTCGAAATATTGGTTTTACTGTTTATTTTTATGGCAACAATCGCATTAGTGCAGGCAGTGCGGAGGATTCCGGTACAATATGCACGACGGGTTATCGGAAATAAACAGTACGGAGGCGCAAGACAATATATACCATTGAAAATAAACGCAGCAGGAGTAATGCCTATCATTTTTGCTCAAGCTCTGATGTTTGTGCCGATGCTGTTTTCAGGATTTGATGCAACACGCGGTTTAGCACAGGCTTTCCAGCCATACGGATTTTGGTATACGCTGGTTTTTTTCATCCTTGTAATTGCATTTACCTATTTCTATACAGCCATTACCGTGAATCCCACTATGATGGCAGAAGAAATGAAGAAAAACGGAGGATTTATACCCGGAGTCAAACCGGGGAAGAAAACGGCAGAGTATATCGACGGGATAATGTCGAAAATTACGCTTCCTGGCTCAATATTTTTGGGCTTTGTTGCTATTCTACCTACATTTGCCTATCGTTGGTTGGGTGTAAATCAGGAATTTGCTTCGTTTTATGGGGGAACTTCACTGCTTATTCTTGTAGGAGTAGTGCTTGACACTCTTCAACAGATTGAAAGCCATTTGTTGCTCCGTCATTATGATGGTCTAATGAAAACAGGACGTTTAAAAGGACGTACTCCGTCATAATAAAATAAAAGTAAAAAGAGTATTTTTGATATAAAGAAAAAAGTATTATCTTTGCGCCCACTTTTTCAGGTACGAAAGGTTCTTTAATTAAAATGAATAATATAAAAACAGACGGGGAAATTGAGATAATGAGAGAGAATGCTCTCTTGGTATCGAGGACTTTAGCAGAAGTTGCGAAACATATCAGACAGGGAGTATCTACCTTGGAACTTGATAGAGTGGCTGAACAATTTATTCGCAACCATGGCGCTGAACCCGGTTTTCTCGGCTATAGAGGTTTCCCAAACACCTTGTGCATCTCTGTAAACGATGTAGTGGTACACGGTCTTCCTTCTAATTATCAACTTCATGAAGGCGACATAGTATCAGTAGATTGCGGTACTCGGATGAAAGGTTTTTATGGCGATTCTGCGTATACTTTTGCGGTTGGCAGGATAAGTCCTGAAGCAGAAATGCTTCTGAAAGCGACAAAAGAATCGCTGTTTAAAGGAATTGCACAGGCAGTTCATGGAAATCGAATGGGAGACGTCTCGAACGCCATACAGACACATGTCGAAGGGTTGGGTTATTCTGTTGTCCGGGAAATGGTTGGTCATGCCATCGGACGAAAGATGCACGAACGTCCTGATGTGCCGAATTTTGGCAGACGAGGTCAAGGACCCAAGCTTCTCAGCGGAATGGTAATCTGTATCGAACCAATGATTAATATGGGTAAAAAAGAGATTGGCTACGCCCGTAACGACAGTTGGGCGGTCAGAACAGTAGATGGCAGTTTATCAGCCCACTATGAGTTGACGGTAGCTGTTGGTAGAGATAAAGCTGATGTATTGTCAACTTTTGAATTTGTTGAAGAAATATTAAATAACAGAAATTTAGAGTAGATTGCATGGCAAAACAAGCAGCAATAGAACAGGACGGGACAATTGTGGAGTCATTATCAAACGCAATGTTTCGTGTTGAACTTGACAACGGTCATTTCATAATAGCTCATATATCAGGGAAGATGAGAATGCATTATATTAAAATTTTACCGGGGGATAGAGTAAAGGTAGAAATGTCGCCCTATGACCTGTCCAAAGGAAGAATATCATTCAGATATAAATAAAAACTAAACAGCAGGATTTGTTTAAGCAAATAAAAAAATTAAAACGATGAAAGTAAGAGCATCAATAAAAAGACGCACAGAGGATTGTAAAATAGTTAAACGAAATGGTCGTTTATATGTGATTTGTAAAAAGAATCCTAAATTTAAAATGCGTCAAGGTTAATTTATTAAATTTATAACTTTTTTAAAAAACAATATGGCACGTATTGCAGGAGTTGATTTACCGAAAAATAAACGAGGCGAAATAGGCCTTACCTATATCTTTGGTATAGGACGATCAACTGCTCGTAAGATTCTTGATCAAGCATCAATAGATCATAATGTGAAAGTCAAGGAGTGGAACGATGAGCAGGTAACCAATATTCGTAATATTATTGGACAGAATTATAAAATCGAAGGCGAATTACGTTCGTCCATTCAATTGAATATTAAACGTTTGATGGATATAGGCTGTTACAGAGGTATCCGTCACCGTTTGGGATTGCCGGTACGCGGACAAAGTACCAAGAATAATGCCCGTACTCGCAAGGGTAAACGTAAAACCGTTGCTAATAAAAAGAAAGCAACTAAATAGTAAATAATAACTATGGCTAAAAGAACAGTTCAAAAAAAGAGAATCGTTAAAGTAGAAGCATTAGGACAGGCTCATGTTCATTCGACCTTTAACAATATCATTATTTCGATTACGAATAATGAGGGTCAAGTAATCAGTTGGTCTTCTGCCGGAAAGAAAGGATTCAGGGGGTCTAAAAAAAATACTCCGTATGCTGCTCAAACTGCCTCAAGCGAATGCGCTAAAACAGCTTTTGACTTGGGATTGCGCAAGGTGAAGGTCTTCGTAAAAGGACCTGGTTCAGGTAGAGAAGCAGCTATCCGTGCAATTAGTACTGTAGGTATTGAAGTGACGGAAATTGTTGATGTTACTCCTATTCCTCATAATGGTTGCCGCCCTCCGGGACGTCGTCGTGTATAATTTTAATCAATGAAGAGTTTTCATAAAACAATTTTTAAAAATAAACTTTAACAGTAAATAATAAAAATGGCAAGATATACAGGACCAAAAACAAGAATTGCGCGTAAATTCGGAGAACCGATATTTGGATTGGATAAAAACTTTGAACGGAAAAAATATCCTCCGGGTCAGCATTACGGAAAAATTCGAACCTTCAAAAAGGTTTCCGAATATGGCACTCAATTACGCGAAAAACAAAAAGTTAAATATACATACGGTTTGCTTGAGCGTCAGTTTCGTAACTTATACGATAAAGCTTCGCGCATGAAGGGACGTAAAGGCGAAAATTTGATTATGCTGCTTGAAAGCAGATTGGACAATACCGTCTATCGTTTGGGATTAGCGCCCTCGCGAGCTGCTGCTCGACAGTTAGTTTCGCATTGTCACATCTTAGTGAACGGACATGTATGTAACATCCCGTCGCTTTTGTTGACGCCCGGAAATGTACTAAGCGTTCGCGAACGCTCTAAATCGCTCGAAGTCATTAAAGAGTCTTTGGGATCGATTCGCAACAGTCGATTTTCGTGGTTAGAATGGGATGGCGGAGATATGTCGGCAAAGTTTCTGAATCGTCCGGATCGAATGGAGATTCCTGAAATCATTAATGAACAATTGATTGTTGAGCTTTATTCTAAATCATAATAAGAAAACGCGGTCTAAACAGACATAAGAAGGCACTGTATTTGAAATGTGCCGAATGAAAAGATAAAAAGAAATATTATGGCAATATTAGCATTTCAGAAACCTGAAAAGGTTATTATGCTTAACGCAGACAGCGCGTTCAGCAAGTTTGAGTTTCGTCCTTTGGAACCAGGATATGGTATTACTATAGGAAACTCGCTCCGGCGTATTTTACTTTCATCTCTTGAAGGTTACGCAATAAGTTGTGTGAAAATTATGGGCGTTGACCATGAGTTTACAACAATTCCCGGAGTGATTGAAAACGTTGTCGAATTTATTTTGAACCTGAAAAAAATTAGATTTAAAAGTATTATTGAAGGTGTTGATAACGAGAAAATCACTGTGGTAATTACCGGTCAAAGCGAATTAACTGCCGGATTATTAAACAATTTTCTCAATGCTTTCGAGGTTCTTAATCCGGAACAATTAATCTGCCGTATGGAACCTTCGGTTAAATTGCAATTCGATTTAACCATTAAAAAGGGTAGAGGATATGTTCCTGCCGAAGAAAATCGTCCGGAAGAAACAGAGTTTGGAGTAATTCCAATTGATTCTATCCATACTCCAATTAAGAATGTCAAATGGTCTGTCGAAAATTGGCGTGTCGAACAGAAAACCGACTATGAGAAATTACTTATGGAGATCACTACGGATGGATCTATTTCTCCCAAAGATGCTTTGAAAGAGGCTGCTAATATCTTGATTCATCATTTTATGCTGTTTACCGACGAGCGGAAAATTACAGAAGAACTTGAAGTAAAAGTTAAAAATGAAGGATATACCGATTATGATGAGGATATTATTCAAATGCGCCAGTTATTGAACACAAAATTGATTGACATGGATTTGTCTGTCAGAGCATTGAACTGTCTGAAATCAGCGGAGGTCGATACATTAGCTTCTTTGGTGAAATATCAGAGAGCCGATTTGATGAAATTCCGCAATTTCGGTAAAAAATCGTTAACCGAGTTGGATGAACTTTTGACAAAGCATAATCTGGCTTTTGGAATGGATATAACAAAGTATAAATTAGACTAAGACGAAGAAATAATGAGACATAATAAGAAATTTAATCATTTGGGTCGTACTGCGGGACATCGTAAAGCATTGCTGGCTAATATGGCGTCATCGCTGATTAAGCATAAGCGAATTAAGACGACTGTTGCTAAAGCTAAGGCTTTACGGGTATATATAGAACCGCTAATTACGAAATCGAAAGTTGTAAATAGCGCCGTCATTACTCCTATTGTAAAAACTGTTGATGTTGTTAGAAAGGATGGAAGTGTTGAAAAAGTTGAAAAATCAATCAAGGTTAATTCTTCAACGCCGGCACGACGTTTGGTTTTTAGTTATCTGAAGGATAAAGAGGCGGTTAAAGAATTGTTCGGAACGGTGGCGGCAAAAGTTGCCGATCGTCCGGGCGGATATACTCGCGTGTTAAAAACAGGTTTCCGATCGGGTGACGCCGCTGAAATGGCAATTATAGAACTTGTTGATTTCAACGAAGCTGCGTTGACTTCTACACTGAAGAAGAAAGAGGTGAAGAAAACTACTCGCCGTAGCCGTAGAAAAATTTCCTCTACAGCCGATTCTTCATCAGATGTTCGACAAGCGAGAAAAAAGAATCTTGATACGATAGTTGAAAAAACAATCACCGAACAGGATGCAAATTATACTGCCAAGCAAACGGAAACGGGAGTTGGGGATAACCAATAAACGGAAATTAGACCAGATACTTAAGTAAAATAATGTTTTTAGCCCGTATTTACTCAGAAAAGTAAATGCGGGTTTTATTTTAAGACTGTTATGTATCGACTTAATAACAAAACGGTAATCATCACGGGCGCATCGTCGGGTATAGGGCTGGCTTGTGCGTATGCTTTTCATAAAAAGGAAGCGAAAGTTGTTCTGGCTGCTCGTAATTATGATGTTATCAGGGAAATGGAAGTTAGATTTAATTCTGTGCGGAACGACAGCGCTTTAGCGGTTAAAACGGATGTGACAATCGAATCAGACAGTAAAAACTTGATTGAGCATGCAATTAAAAGATTCGGCTCTGTCGATGTGCTAATAAACAATGCTGGACTTTCGATGAGGGCTAATTTTTTGGATGTCGATTTGATTGTGTTGAAGAGATTGATGGACGTAAATTTCTGGGGAACTGTTTTTTGTACTAAATACGCTCTTCCTTATCTGATAGAGAATAAGGGGACGCTGGCGGGAGTATCGTCGGTGGCGGGATTGCATGGTCTGCCGGGTCGAACAGGATATTCCGCCTCGAAATATGCTATGCAGGGATTTTTGGACACTATACGCATAGAAAATCTTAAAAAGGGATTACATGTTATGGAAATTATTCCCGGATTTGTTGCAACGAACGTTAGAAATACGGCTTTGCTTGCCGACGGGTCTCCTCAAGGGGAAAGCCCCAGAGAAGAAATAAAAATGATGTCTCCCGAAAAATTAGCCGCTAAGATTATTACAGGAATAGAAAAGAGAAAAAGAAGATTATCTGTTTCATACGAAGGAAAATTGACTCCTTTGATAAAACTTTTATGTCCTTCTTTATTAGATAAACTTTATTTCAATCACATGAGAAAAGAACCAAATCCTCCGATTTGATTTGAAGGTTTATTATTGTCCAAATTTTGTCTTGAGACGCGCTATTTGTCACACAATATTTTGTCGATGATTTAATCACAACCCTGTCCTTGTGGGACATTGCATGCAACGCTTCCTTTATATCCATAACGTCTCAAAAAAGATTTAGTCTTATTATTTCTTCGACAAGGATGAGTTTGGACTGTGTCATAAGTCTTTGTCGTTTGATGTTTGAAAAAAATTAATATTTCGTAATGGTTTCTATGAGAAAAATAATTGTTATTTTTGCGTTCTAATTTTATAAAAATATTTAGCGTTATGATACACGATAGGAGAATTAAAGTATTTACAATCAAGCGTTTTGTTGTGACAGTGTTTGTAGTGTCGATGGTATTGTTGTTTATTGAGTCCTGTAACAGGATCGAAAATCAAGATGAAGAATTGAACAATGATGAAGTACTGCAATATGTTCCGCACAAGAGGAATATACAGCAATTACTCGCGATTGCTGTAGACAAGTCGTTTGAAAACAGTCTCAAACGACAACCTTCAGTAAAAGGTTATATTTCGGATGTGAATAAATATGAGCTTGTTGCCGAAACAAACAGTTACGAGCATATAAGTTATCCGTATGACTATGTCAAAATCTATGATGTATTCAAATTTTCATGCACAGGCGTAAAAAGTCCTCTTGTACAAGCAATATGCGGAGATGGCGAGATTGAAGTATTTATTGCTGACTTTGTTCTGTTAAAGGAAGCGGAAAAAGAGGATATACATCAGAGTTCGTCGAATATTGATGAATCCATTTTGGAAAATATAATGATGAAAGAACCTATGATAGTATTTAAAAATGATTTAGGCATATACAGTTGCATAGCGAACGGCGGAGGTATAATCGATATATCTGATTATTCAGCCGGTTATTACACCGAATTTAGTTCTCACAAATATTTATCGGATAAGGCTCTTGAGAAAGATATGTCATATCCGGTATTTCAATTTATTGTGAAATCAACAAACGAAAATGTTACTTTGACAACTACAGGTATTGACGAATATACTTCCACGACTTACGCTAATGAAATTCCGTTGTATAATAGGCAGACTGTTAGTTCTCAGGAATTATTCAATTTGATTGAATTAGGCAATAATATATCTGAAATATCGTTACAATGCGAGGTAATTGGATTGTCCGAAAATTATTTTAATGTAAAAACAGGTGATGATTCCAACATAGAGACAGTCTATTATGATGAGTCTACCGAATTTTTTATTGGAAGCAAGAGCGTAACGTCTGTCGATATTGTTGTTGGGAATGTAATTACGATAACTTATGATAAATTGTACGAAAGTTATAATCCAAAATTGGTGATTGCCAATAAAATATTTTATCAATGAATTATTACTACCGAAATACAATAAGCAATTTTCTGATAAGAAGCGCCGACGAAATAATCGGCTCAATAACTCGTGCCAATGAATTTGATGCAACTTTCCTGCAAAACAAATCGTGGGAACAGCAAATTCCAATTCTGAAAGGCGCTTTGCAGGATTTTGAGGGCGAAATCTTTTTTGAGTTTTCAATTCCCAGAATGGGAAAAAGAGTTGACACACTTATTGTTATCAAAAATGTGGTATTTGTAATCGAGTTCAAAGTTGGTGAAAGTCATTTCCTTAACCATAATATTGAGCAGGTTTGGGATTATGCTTTGGACTTGAAAAACTTCCACAAAACAAGCCATAATGCGGTGTTAGTACCTGTTTTAATTGCGACAGAAGCAAGAAATTCATTTACGGAAATTCGTTTGACTTCACACAACGACAATTTGACTTTGCCTGTGAGAATTGGCGGCAACTCATTAAAAGAAGTGATTAGCCGCGCTTT
The DNA here is from genome assembly GCA_031278765.1 of Tannerella sp. GTDB lineage: Bacteria > Bacteroidota > Bacteroidia > Bacteroidales > Tannerellaceae > Tannerella. Next base: position 13,060 of record JAITJX010000171.1, read on the forward strand.
ATCATTCTTTTCTGGTGAGTCAACAATAAATGTAACGGATTATATAAGCGGTGGTTATATGCCAACGCCGACAATTATTGAAGCCGCAGTTTCGCTTTATACTACTCACAGTGTTGAAAACATTACTCGAAGTGATGCAAATGCAAAGAACTTGACACTGACAACAAGCAAAATATCTGAAATAATTGAAAAAGCAAAAACTGAAAACAAGAAAATCATTTGTTTTGTTACAGGCGTTCCGGGCGCTGGCAAAACGCTTGTCGGATTAAATGTTGCAACTTCACACCTCGACAATGAAAGCGGAAATGCAAGCGTATATTTATCAGGCAATAAACCGTTGGTTGATATTTTACA
>JAITJX010000151.1 GCA_031278765.1 Tannerella sp.
CCGCCCCCCCCCCCCCCCCCCCAATACTATGCCGGATGCGTTGACTTTTTTTTCTTTTTATTTATTATGGGATGGTTTTCCTGCCGGCGCTGGAAAGCGGATTTTTTATTTTCCTTTTCTCCGCCAATATTCCTTTGCGCAGGCATCAAGCGCATGATACCATTCTTCGCCAAAGGCGCGGATGAATGCTTCTTTCAGGAATTGATACAGGAATATCTGCTTTTGTTCGCCAAGAATTTCCGCTGCGCGACATATTTTCCAGCAGTGATAATTAACTGCCTTATAATTTCTATATTGCGTTACGCGAACAGGATACAGGTGACATGAAACAGGTTTTCTGAAATCTATGCGCCCCTCGTTATATGCCTTTTCGACAGCGCACCGGCAAATATCGTTTTCATCATGACATGCAAACACGCAGTCGTTGCCGTTAATGATTGAAGTTACAACGTCGTTTTCACGATCAATGTATGCAATCCCCTGTTTATTGATAACTTCCTTTGCTTCGGGAGAAAGATCGCCCCAAAGCAAAGGAAGCATTTTTTGCAGGTAATCAAATTCCTGCCTTGTAAGCGGAGCGCCCGATTCACCTTCAATACAACATGCACCTCTGCATTTCCGAAGGTTGCAACAAAAATATCGTTCTATCAGGTCAAGGCTTAAAACAGTATCCCCGATTTCAATCATTTATGAGGTTTTTACCTGTCATTTCCTCCGGCTGCTCAAGCCCCATGACATGAAGCAGCGAAGGCGCAACATCAGCCAGAATCCCGTTTCCCGTTTTTGCATTTGTGTTTTTTGTTACATATACAAACGGAACGGGATTAAGCGAATGAGCCGTATTGGGCGAACCGTCCTCGTTCAGCGCATGGTCGGCGTTGCCATGGTCGGCTATTATAATGGCTTCATAACCGGCTGCTTTTGCCGCTTCGATCGTATCTTTCAAACAGGCGTCAATAGCGATAACAGCTTTCTCGATAGCCTCATAGACCCCTGTATGACCTACCATGTCGCCGTTAGCGTAATTGCAAACAATAAAGTCGTATTTGTTTGAGCGGATGGCTTCTACGAGTTTGTCTTTCACTTCGTAAGCGCTCATTTCCGGTTTCAAGTCGTAGGTAGCAACTTTTGGCGAAGGAACAAGGATTCGGTCTTCTCCATCGAAGGGAGCTTCGCGACCTCCGTTGAAGAAAAATGTAACATGCGCATATTTCTCCGTTTCAGCGATATGCAACTGTTTCAGTGATTTTGATGCAAGATATTCGCCAAGCGTATTATCGACGTTATCCTTGTCGAAAAGAACATACAAACCTTTGAAAGTCGCATCATAAGGGGTCATTGTGAGATATTGCAGGCCGGATATCGTTTTCATTCCTGCTTCCGGCATATCCTGTTGTGTCAGAACGACTGTCAGTTCTTTTGCGCGGTCATTACGGAAATTAAAGAAAATCACCACATCGCCTTCTTCGATCACCGCTACGGGTTTACCGTTTTCAACATGTACGACGGGCTTAACAAACTCATCCGTAACGCCTTCGGCGTATGATTCTTCCATTGCCCCGACCATATCTTCCGAGTGTTTGCCCGTAGCTTTGACCATCAGGTCATAAGCTGTTTTAATACGTTCCCAGCGTTTATCTCTGTCCATTGCATAGTAACGTCCCACGATTGAGGCTATCTTTCCGTCCGTTCCGGCAAGTTTCCTTTCGAGTTGTTCGATGAATCCTTTGCCACTTTTCGGGTCGGTATCGCGACCGTCCATAAAACAATGGACATATAATTTCGTGATTCCGTATTTACCGGATATTTCGGTCAGTTTAAACAAGTGGTCGAGCGAACTGTGAACGCCGCCGTCCGATACAAGCCCCAACAAATGAATCTGTTTTCCGTTGTCTTTTGCATATTGACAGGCGCGTTTTATTTCGGTGTTTTCGAGCATGCTGTTATCACGACAAGCTTTGTTTATTTTTACCAGGTCCTGATAAACAACTCTTCCTGCGCCGATATTGAGGTGTCCTACTTCCGAGTTGCCCATTTGGCCATCGGGCAATCCGACGTCTTCGCCCGACGCCTGCAGCCGGGAATGGGGAAAGGTTTTCAACAGATAATCCCAGTAAGGCGTTGGCGTCATGTAGATGACGTCATCTTTTTTCCTGTCTCCTATTCCCCAACCATCGCAAATTATTAATATTGCTTTACTTTTCATATATACCCTGCGCCGTTTCTGTTAAAATCTACTCTGCATCTGCAGGCGCAACGAGTTTATAGCCTTTGCCATGAATATTAATGATTTCAATATCCGAATCTTTTTTCAGCAATTTGCGCAATTTTGTGATATATACATCCATGCTGCGGGCGTTGAAGTAATTGTCATCTACCCAGATAGCTTTCAGTGTATAGTTGCGTTCGAGGACTTCGTTCATGTGAGCGCAAAGCAAACTCAACAATTCACATTCTTTGGTAGTCAATTTTGTAACTTCGTCGTCAAACGTAAGCGTCTGTTTTTGGAGATCGAAAACATATTTTCCCAATACATAGAAAGATACGTCTTTTGCTTTCTTGCCTTTGACACGTCTCAAAATGGCCTCAATACGAAACAGCAGTTCTTCCATACTGAAAGGTTTTGTCAGATAATCGTCAGCGCCAACTTTGAATCCTTCCAAAACATCTTCTTTCAATGTTTTAGCCGTCAGAAATATGATCGGGATGGATTGATTAACGGCACGAATTTCGCGCGCCAGGGTTATACCGTCTTTTTTGGGCATCATCACATCCAGGATACATAAATCGTACGTATCTTTTATAAAACCTTTGTATCCGGTGTCTCCGTCTGCGAAAAGGTTTGTATCATAGCCCTTTGCTTGTAAGTATTCTCTTAAAAGCATACCTAAATTTTCATCATCTTCACAAAAGAAGATTTTCACTTGTTCTCCCATAGTGTTTGTAATTTTTAAATGTTTTTAATTTTATAGTTATCTTTATTTTCGTCTCTGTATGTTTTTATTATAAAAAGCTGTCTGTTGTCTTTTTTCCTACATTTTCACTGTCGATAACGTAATAATGAATGTCGTTCCCGTATTGCCATGTCCATTTTCGGCTCTGATGCTTCCCTTATGGTCTTCAACGACTTTGCGCACATACGCAAGTCCCAGCCCAAACCCTTTAACATTGTGTACATTACCTGTCGGTACACGATAAAATCTGTCAAATACCTTCTTCAAATTATCCTTTTTAATCCCTATGCCGTTGTCTTCTATGCTGATAATCACCTTCTCGCCTTCATTTCGGGTGCGTGCCATCAGTTTCAAAGGCACATCTGCACAACGATATTTCACTGCATTGTCCATCAGGTTGAAAACCATATTGGTAATGTGCATTTCGTCTGCAAAGATAATTGAATTTTCGGCATTAAGATCTATGTCTATCGTACCGCCTGATTTTTCCACCTTAATCATAAATGTGTTGGCTACACTTGCTATCAGGTCGTTAATGTCAAGTTCCTTCAGTTTCAGTGTTGCTTTCTGATTTTCAAACAGCGACATTTGAAGTACTTTTTCTACCAGAAAACCAAGTCGTTTCGTTTCGTCGCTGATAATGGTAGATATATGCTTGAATACTTGCGGACTTTTCGTAATATCGGCGTCTTTCATCATTTGCGCGGCAACAGAAATGGTCGATACGGGGGTTTTTAACTCATGCGTCATGTTGTTAATAAAGTCATTTTTCATTTCCGATAGCTTTTTCTGATGCAAAATGATATAAAGCGTTATCGTGAAAACAATCAATAATATAAGCGAGAACAAAACCGAAGGCACGAGGAACGATACCGAAGACGACAGATAGCTGTTTTTTGTCGGAAAATATATTTTCAAATAGTTGTGTTTTGAAGGCGGGTCAATCGGAAAAATAACCTGCGTTATTATATCCGAACTTTTGGGAAATTTCGACAGCGACTTGTTTTGAAGCACAACCCGTCCTTCATTGTTTACTACCATCATAACAAACGGAAGATTAAGCCCCTTATTGAAAAATTCATTTTTAATATTTGCTTCAAGCGTCTTAAGATCTATACGCTTTTCTATCGGCATAAGATACGCTTCTTGTATTACTTTATAAGCAACATCGTCGAAAACGGATCTCTGACGAAAATACCTGTTCCATGTTAATCTCTGTAATTCTTCCGAAGCCTCTACAATAGTCGATTTTTGCGAATTGAAATGCTGTTTTCGAGGTTTTTCAATAATGCTGTTTAACTGGTTTATTTCAATCACTTTTGCACTTTCAATCGCGAACGTGGAGTCGTTTTTTGAAAGTTCTACATAACTGTAATTGTGATTACGGATTGTCTTCATTGTTCGATTGAAACCATGAATATCAGGAGAATATTTGTATAAAAATTCCATCTCCCCAGAATTTGTGTATTCTTCGAGATATTTACGCGCCTCTTCCTGCTCTATTTCACGGGATACGTTCTCGAGACAACCCCTGACTGTTGTTTCAAACTGCTCGTTACTTGTTTTTAATATGGTCGCAATGTATTGGACTTGCAACACGAGCAAACCTGTGAAAGCAAAAGCCATCACGCCGCTAAGCAACCAAACCATTGACCTTTTCATTTTTTATTCTTTTTGTAACGAAATTAAGAGCAAATTAAGAGATTTTAATTTGATTTCTAACTCAAAAAATGTAAAAAAATCGCCTCGCTTTTGTTAAATATCACTAAAATTATAAATTAAATTACTATGATTATAAATCAACTGTCTGTTTATTTAACTGTTTTGCTTTACATTATACACGAAAAACATCTTTATCCGGATGTTAAAAAAATCTCGTTAATTCTAAAAATCTATAACTGCCAAACTTCTTTTCCTGTTTATAACATCATGAAAAACCGAAAAAGAGATTTTACTCATCTTCCGGATTATTATAGCGTACGAAGATGCCGTAATTGAAAATCGACGTAGTCGAATGCACCTCTGGAATGAAAAAGTTTTTTACAGAGAAAAAATATTGTTTTTCAGTCAAATTGAATTATTTTGCCAAATTTTTTTTATAAAAAATTTATTTTTCGACAGTTTACCAATTTTTTTTTCATAACTTTGCCCCGCAGCCAACAGAATGGTTGAATATTAAACATTATAAATCGGTTTTTATGAATGATTTGAAACAAGGTTACCCCGAAAACATTGCGGGCGAAACGAAACGTTACTGTCAATATTTGGAACTGAATCCCGATACATTGGAACAGTACAAATATTGGCATAACAGTATGAATATCTGGAAAGAAATACCCGAAGGAATCCGAAAGGCGGGAATATTGAATATGGAAATATATCTGATCGGGAATCATGCTTTTATGATTACGGAAACGCCAAAAAATTTTGACTGGGACACGGCTTTCGGGCGACTTGCCACGTTTGAGCGTCAGGCGGAATGGGAAGAATTTGTATCAAAATTTCAAAACGTCGCTTCGGGCAAACGCTCCGAAGAAAAATGGCAACTGATGGAGAGAATATTTTCACTGAAAGAAACGCCGAAAAGAGATTAACACAATAATAACAACACCTTACAACCATATCATTATGAATTTATTTATAAAGAACGGCAAAAATTACTTATTTCCATTTATTTTGATAACCTCGCTTTTTGCACTATGGGGGTTTGCCAACGACATCACAAATCCAATGGTAGCAGCTTTCAAGAACATACTGCTTATGGACAATACCAAGAGTGCCCTGGTGCAAACTGCTTTTTATGGCGGTTACTGTATAATGGCAATTCCTGCGGCGCTGTTTATTCGCAAGTTTAATTACAAAAACGGAATTTTAACCGGACTGGCGCTTTACGCCATTGGTTGCTTTCTTTTTATCCCTGCAGGTAATGCTATGGCTTTTTGGGCTTTCCTGATCGCTTATTTCGTAATGACATGCGGTCTTTCTTTTCTTGAGACGACTTCCAATCCCTACATCCTTGCTCTCGGACCAGATACAAACGCTACACAACGATTGAATTTCGCACAGGCATTCAATCCTATGGGGTCGATCACGGGGATGATGGTTGCCAGCCAGGTTATCCTTAAAAAACTTGAAGCTAACGACCAACATGCGTTAAATCTCCTGCAAGAAAAAAATGCAGCCCTCGCTGCCGGAATCGATGTAACCAAACCATACGCCGAAGAAGTCCGTCAAGCGCTTTTGAACGTAGATTCTTCCGCCTTGACTATCATCAGGGAAACCGACTTGAATATTGTCAGCGGCCCTTATCTCGTTCTGGGACTTGTTGTCCTGATGTTTTTCCTGCTTTTCTTCTTTACTCGCTTGCCGCGAATAACCGTATCTAAAGACAAAGCATACTCGCTGAAACAGACAATCGGAATCCTTTTTAAAAACAAGCAATACTTGTGGTCGGTTGTGGCTCAGACGTTTTATGTGGGCGTACAGATTATGATCTGGACATTTATTATACAATATGCCGACAAAGAACTGGGAATGCCCAAATCTGTCGCACAAAACTACAATATTGCAGCGATGGCCATTTTCGTGACAAGCCGTTTTATCTGTACTTTCCTTCTAAAATACTTCAAACCAAGTTCATTGCTAACTGTTCTCGCTGTCGGCGGCGGACTGTTTACCCTTTGCGCAATAGTCTTGCCAAATGCGCAATATATTGATGGTATGTACTTTGGCGCATACTGGGGATTATTTTCGATAGTGGCTGTTTCGGCCTGTATGTCGCTGATGTTTCCTACTATCTATGGAATAGCGCTGAAAGGGATGGGGGATGAGGCGAAACTGGCATCGTCCGGTTTAATACTGGCAATAGGCGGCGGAAGCGTCATGCCTTGGTTACAAGGTGTATTGATAGACAACGGTACATGGTTCGGCAATGCCATCTCATCAATACGGGTATCGTTTTTGCTGCCGTTGATTTGTTTTGTTATAATAGCCGCTTATGCACTGTATGTGGATAAACTCAAAGACGAAAAATAAGATACTTATATCTTTGCGAACATGAAGCGCAAAAATATAATTTCAGGATCAGTTGCTATTGTTATCTTCTTTGCAATGAACCTCATTTTGGGGAAAGTACATATTCCTATAAATGAGATTTTTAATATATTGACAGGTGGTGAACCGGACAAAATGTCCCTGCAGCATATTATTTTGCAATCACGCCTTCCACAAGCGATTACAGCATTATTTGCGGGAGCTTCGCTGGCTACCAGCGGACTGTTATTGCAAACGTTGTTTAAAAATCCGTTAGCGGGACCCTCAATCCTTGGCATTAGTGACGGCGCAAATCTGGGCGTTGCCCTTGTAATGCTGTTTTGGGGAAATTCCATCGGCATTAATTCCACTTATATGTTCAACGGTTCGTTGGCTATTATAATTGCTTCGTTTACCGGCGCTTGTATTATACTTTTCCTGATAGTTTTCTTTTCCGGAAAAGTTTCTAACCCTGTCATGCTTCTCATCATCGGAATCATGATCGGATATCTTGCCTCGTCGGCAATTTCTATCTTAAACTACTATTCGTCAGCCGATAGAGTGCGCGCTTATGTGATGTGGGGAATGGGCGATTTTTCGGCTGTTACCAATAAACGGTTGCCTTTTTTTGTAATATGTTCAATAACAGGAATTTTATTGTCCGTCTTGCTGATAAAACCGCTTAATGCCCTGCTTTTGGGGGAAATGTACGCGACTAATCTGGGCATTAACATAAAACGAACCCGCCTGTTGATCCTGCTTTGTACAGGGTTTCTAACTGCAACAGTAACAGCTTTTTGTGGCCCTATTTCTTTTATCGGACTTGCCGTACCACACATTGCCCGCTTAATCCTCGGCACGTCAAATCATTCGATTTTATTGCCTCTAACAATCATTTCAGGCGCTTGTACTGCATTGATTTGCAATATAATAACTGTTCTTCCCGGATCGGACAGCATACTTCCGCTCAATGCCGTAACGCCACTCATCGGCGCGCCTGTCATTATTTATGTGATAATCAACAGAAAAAATATTCAATATTTTAACTGACATGTCAAATATCCCTGTCATAGAAACTCGCAAATTATCAATTGGTTACGCAAAAGGCGCGACATTGAACAAAGAGATTAATCTGCAACTTTTTGAGGGTAAATTGACCGCTTTGCTCGGCCCAAACGGTGCAGGAAAATCAACGCTTTTAAGAACTCTCTGCGGTTTTCAACCTGCAATAGAAGGTTATATTCTGTTATCAAATCGCTTGTTATCAAATTATTCACAACGGGAATTATCTCAAACAGTGGGCGTGGTGCTGACGGAAAAAACAAACGCAGGCGGAATTACGGTAAAAGAAATGGTTTCGTTGGGTCGTCAGCCATATACGGGATTTTTCGGTCGCCTTTCCGCCGAAGATACGAGGATAGTTGAAGAATCAATTGAGGTTGTCGGAATATCTTATAAAACAAATGACCATATTTCAAGACTCTCCGACGGAGAACGTCAAAAAGCAATGATAGCCAAAGTATTGGCGCAACAATGCCCGATAATAATTCTTGATGAGCCGACTGCTTTCCTGGACATTACAAGTAAGATTGAAATAATGTTGCTGCTAAAAAAAATGGCATCGGAACAGAATAAAACTATATTGCTTTCTACGCACGACCTTGGAATAACTCTGCAAATAAGTGATAATCTGTTACTGATGAAACAAAAACAGTCCATTATTTCCGGGATTCCAAAAACGTTGATTTCCGACGGCACGGTTTCAACATTTTTCAGCAATGAAAAAGTCTGGTTTGATGCTGAAACGGGAAAATTCAAAGGATCACGATATCCATGACAGCATGTCGGTAAAAAAATGAAAAAGTTTCTGTTTTTATGGTATTTCTTGTCGCTGTCATCAATATAAGGACGGCAATAAAGAGTTTGAAATATTTTCTTCAAATCGTTAATCCAGCTTTAATACTGCAAGAAAAGCTTTTTGAGGCACTTCTACTGTTCCGATCTGTTTCATACGTTTTTTACCTTCTTTTTGTTTTTCGAGCAATTTGCGCTTGCGCGACACGTCTCCGCCGTAGCACTTTGCAGTTACGTCTTTACGGACGGCCTTAACCGTTTCGCGAGCAATGATTTTAGCTCCTATTGCTGCCTGAATGGCTATGTCAAATTGCTGGCGCGGAATGAGTTCTTTTAATTTTTCGCACATTCTGCGCCCGAACGTTACACTGTTATCTACGTGCGTCAGCGTTGAAAGTGCATCAACCGACTCGCCGTTCAACAGAATATCAAGTTTCACAAGCTTGCTCGGACGGAAATCATGCAAATGATAATCGAACGAAGCATAACCTTTCGATATACTTTTCAGTTTGTCATAAAAATCTATAACTATCTCGCCAAGAGGTAAATCATATATCAATTCCATACGGTTCCCCGTAATGTATTCCTGTTTGACGAGTATGCCTCGCTTGCCAAGACAAAGCGTCATAATCGGACCGATATAAGTAGTTTGCGTAATGACGGAAGCGCGTATGTAAGGTTCATCAATATGCTCAATAAGGGCAGGTTCCGGCAGTCCGCCCGGATTATGCACTTCAGTACAGTTTCCTTTTTTGTCATAAACCTTGTACGATACGTTGGGAACAGTTGTGATAACATCTATATTGAACTCACGATCAAGACGTTCCTGAACTATTTCCATGTGCAGCAATCCCAAAAATCCACATCGGAAACCAAATCCGAGAGCTGCCGAACTTTCGGGCTGAAAGGTCAGCGAAGCGTCATTCAGTTGCAGTTTTTCGAGCGAAGAACGAAGATTTTCAAAATCTTCCGCTTCAATAGGATATACACCGGCAAAAACCATAGGTTTCACTTCTTCAAATCCTGCAATTGCCTCTTTTGCAGGTTTTTTTACATGCGTAATCGTATCTCCTACCCTTACCTCCTTTGAGGTCTTAATGCCGGAAATGATGTAACCCACATCTCCGGTACGAACCTCTTCCCGCGGTGACATCGCAAGTTTCAAAATACCAACTTCATCGGCGTCATATTCTTTTTCGGTTGCAATGAATTTGACAAGGTCGCCTTTGCATATCACGCCATTAACTACTTTAAAATAAGCAATTATACCTCTGAACGAGTTGAAAACCGAATCGAAAATCAAACACTGAAGCGGGGCATTTGAGTCGCCTTTCGGCGCTGGAATTTTTTCAACAATTGCCTCTAGAATATCGTAAACTCCTTCGCCGGTCTTTCCACTGGCGCGAATAATCGTTTCTTTCTTTATGCCAAGCAATTCCGTTATCTGACCTTCAACCTCTTCCGGCATTGCGCTCGGAAGGTCTATTTTGTTCACAACCGGAATAATTTCGAGGTCGTTTTCGATTGCCATGTAAAGATTTGAAATTGTCTGTGCCTGAATGCCCTGTGCCGCATCCACAATCAGCAAAGCGCCTTCACAGGCGGCAATAGAACGCGATACTTCGTAAGAGAAATCGACATGTCCCGGAGTGTCAATAAGATTCAATATATATTTTTTATCGTTGTATACGTATTCCATTTGTATGGCATGACTTTTAATAGTAATGCCGCGTTCACGCTCAAGTTCCATATCATCAAGCACTTGCGCTTGCATGTCCTTACCCGAAACAGTATTCGTATATTCAAGCAAGCGGTCAGCTAAAGTACTCTTACCATGGTCTATATGTGCTATGATGCAAAAATTTCTAATATTATCCATCTAAAATATAAAATCTTTTAAATGAGTGCAAATATAATGCAAGTTGAGGGTTTTACAAAAGATGCAAAGATTTTTAACATCAATTTTTGTGGTAGCGATTGTTGCCGTGAAATTATTTGATCATCTGGCAATCAACGCGACGCCCAAATATATAACGCTCTTCAATTTAAACACTCGGCTCCCGCGGTATGGGAAAAATCCGTAGTTCCTCCATAAGTGAACCGTCGTGAAACTACCAGGATTGCTTAAATGATAATTGCGCTAACTTGCCTGTCAAGTTGGGTTAAGACAATGAAATTTTACAGGACAAAGACAGTATGAAATTTTCAAAATTTGTAAAGACAGGCATCGAAATTGCACAAAATACTGTACGCCAATTTATCGACCAGGAATAACGCTCCTTTGAAGAAAATAATATTGGATATCTTGGGCCGTTGAATATATGTTGAGGAGAAATTCGTACTTTTGCACAATGAAACAGACAGAATTTTCTAAAATAGAATCCGTTATCCAAAAAGCATTTGGCAGTAATATTGAATTGCTTTCGAGTGTTGATGAACTCTTTGAATTGGAAATGGCCTGGTTAGAATCTAACTGTTTAT
>JAITJX010000155.1 GCA_031278765.1 Tannerella sp.
ATGAATTTGGTGTTTTTTGATCTCTTTTGAAAATCCCTTGCAAAAATCGTCCGCAATACAATAAATTTCAGTAATTTTGTCGGTGGTAAGTTGCGCCATAATTTCTATTTATAATGTTAATAGTCAGACACAAAAATAAGAAATATTAGCCAACTTACCAAATTTTTTTATGCCTTTCATACGTCGAACTCAGGTTATTAAATTAAAAAAAAATTGTAGAATCATGAAGAAATTAATAATCCTGTTTTTAATCGTATTTTGCATTTCAATTTATGCACAAGAAAAGCAACCGGTTGATTATGCAAATCCTTACATGGGAAACATAAGCTATTTGCTTGTACCGACATATCCTACCGTTCATTTGCCTAACAGCAAAATTAACGGCAGGGATTATCCTCGTACAGAAAATCCCCGCCGTCGATAATTTAACCCTGTCTGGCTAACCGGTTATTATGTCCTTTATATCATACACGTCATTGGCGATAACTTCGTTTTTATCGTCTAAAGAAAACCATACTTCAGGTTCCGATGCTCCGGGATTGTTTTCGGAAAGTCTATAAATATAACCAAATTTATATTCATTCTGCCCCGAGTTGATGAAAAAAAGATATATCGGGAAAGTCGGATCCTTTTCGATTGCAGTCTCCGTCAGTTGGATATGAGAACTGAATTCGATTTCTTCGATTCCGTTGTATGAAGAACCGCCGTTTATTATGCAGCTGTATTCGCCGCCGTTTTCATATTTAAGCGTCAATAATGTGTTGCCGCCTGTAATATCAGTGACGAAGTCGGTAACAAACAATTCTTCAATACCTTTGAATTGTTTGACATTTTCCGAAATGTTTTTTGTGTCCGACTTGTCGGGCACATCGAAAGATTCTGCCGTGTAACGTATAACCTTATTGATCGTTATCGTATTAAACGGATAAGTCAGCGTCTCTTCGCCTGCGTATGTAACTGCTGATCTGACAGTTGTTGTTTCTGCATGTTTCCAATAACTTTGTTGCGCGGCATAAGCCACAATTTCCACAGCAGACGACGTGACGGGCAACTTCGATATCTCTTTGTCGTCGGAAACAGGCATCTTATTGTTGCACGAAACCGTAATTCCCCATATACATGTCGATATAACAATCCAAATGTTATTAAAAATATTTTCTGTTTTCATATTATTGCTCAAACAATTTATCGTATAAATTAATATGCCGATCGTTCGTTCTCCATTTCTTCCTTTGTTATCTTGCGCAGGTCGAGCGTTCGCCATGCAAAGAAGATGTAAACAAGCACCGGCACAATAAAGAATGAAACATAAAACATTGCGTTCAAAGTAAACCGGCTTGAAGAACTGTTTGATATGGTAAGCGAACTTTGCAAGTCTGCCACAGACGGATAATAAGCCGTATCGTTCCAACCCGCGCAAAGCAGCAGCGACAAGACCGTCAGCACCGTACCCGTCCCCGCAAACCAGATCCCTTTGCGGCTTTTCGCAAACAGCGTAGAAGCAATCCCGTACAGCACAAGCACTACTCCTGCAAGCAATACAACCGTAACTGCCGGCATTTGAAGGAAATTATGCAGATATTTATATTTTTCCATAAAGATCTCTCCCGAAGAAGGATTTACAGCAAAGCCCTCCTGTAAAAGCAGTCTCACAAGAAATGACAGAAAAAATACGAGAAACAGAATTGTTTCGACAGGCAATTGTTTGCGGCAACGCGACAGAATCGTATCGTCTTTGATATTATTAATGAAATAAAGTACAGCAAGGACACGGGCTAGGAAAAATACAGCAAGCCCCAACAACAGATTCCATATTACAAAAGCAGCTTCCAAACCGTGAAGCGGATTTGCCCAGCGCGAAATTACAGGCATTCCCGTATCGGTCAGCTGCGCCTTATTTACAATAAATTCAGCGCCGTTAAACAGTGTTCCGACTGCCGTACCGAGCAAAATCGGACCAAGTATACCGTTGATCATCAAAAATATTTGATATGTCTTTTTACCGAGAAGGTTTCCGCGTTTACTCTGAAATTCGTATGAGACCGCCTGAATAACAAAGCACAACAAGATAAGAAACCAAACCCAGTATGCGCCTCCGAAACTTGTAGAGTAAAACAACGGGAACGAAGCAAAGAAAGCACCCCCGAAAGTAACGAGCGTCGTAAATGTAAATTCCCATTTACGACCGGTGGAATTGGAAAGCATTTTTTGTTCTATTTCGTCTTTTCCTAACGTAAAAAGCAGGGATTGACCTCCCTGTACGAACAGAAGAAACACCAGAAGCGCTCCAAGCAGTGATACAAGTAACCACCAGTAATGTTGAAGAAATATATAATCCATAGTTTTGTTTTGTTTAAGAGTTAATATTTTTGGTCTTCAGATTCGGACCTTTTTTTATTGCTTTGATCATAATTCTTATTTCTGCAACGAGTAAAACCGTAAACAGCAGCAGAAACAGGAAAAATGTAAGTTGTACCGAAGCTGTCGGCAACTTGGATACTGCAGCCGTTACAGGCAAAATATCCTGTATCGCCCAGGGTTGACGCCCCACTTCGGCAACGATCCAGCCCGCCTGTCCCGCAACGTATGCAAGGGGTATCGACAGCAAGGAAACCCATTGCAACCATCTGTGTTTTAACAGACTGTTCTTCCATCCCAGAAGGACTACCACAATAAACAGCGCCAAAAAATATCCTCCCAGAAGAACCATTACATGAAATGAATAAAACGTCAATCCCGTCGGCGGAATCAAGTCTGTCACCTCTTTAATGTAACCATATCCGAAATATTCAAAATCCTTCTCCAGCGCTGCCTTTGCATACGCTGCTTCCGACTCGTTATGATTACTTTTGGCTATACGATAGTCGGCCAGCGCCTTAATGGCCGACTTGCCGCGCGCGATCTTTTCGTCCGCAGAAATCGCTATTCCCTTATCTACAGGATAACCTCCCTTCAACAAATCGTTTATGCCAGGTATATAGGCATTCGCGTCTCCGGCTACAAGCCACGAGAGCATCTTCGGAAATCTGAGTGCAAAATAAAACGCCTCATCGTTGTTTTGAACATTTTTCACACCCGGTTTCAATATTCCTATACCGACAAGACTTTCTCCTGCGCTGCCGTTGTAAAGACCTTCCATTGCAGCAAGTTTCATCGGCTGATGTTTTCCGACATTTTTTGCGGCAATATCTCCCGTTACCCATAGCAGGACGGACGAAACAAGTCCTACGACCGCTCCTGTCTTCATGCTCTTAACAGCAAATTCCGTTTGTCTGCCTTTGAGCATAAACCATGCGCTTATGCCGACAACAAAAGCGCCCCCGAGCATCCAGCCCGAAATGACGGTGTGGAAAAATTTATCCACTGCAAAGGGAGACAACAGCAAAGCCCAAAAATCAACCATCTCGTTGCGTACGGTGTCGGGATTAAACTGCATTCCGACAGGATGCTGCATCCATGCATTCGCCACGAGAATCCACAGCGCCGAAATCGTTGCGCCTAACCACGTAAGCCATGTCGATGCCAGGTGCGCGCCTTTGCTCACCTTGTCCCACCCAAAGAACATGACCGCAATAAAAGTCGCTTCCATAAAGAAGGCTATCACACCTTCAATAGCAAGCGGAGCGCCGAATATGTCACCCACAAACCAACTGTAATTAGACCAGTTTGTCCCAAACTCAAATTCGAGTATCAAACCGGTTGCAACACCCACAGCAAAGTTTATCCCAAACAGCTTCATCCAAAACTTTGCCGTTTCGCGCCAAAATACGTTTCCCGTCTTATAATAGAAGGTCTCCATTATAGACATTATCAATCCCAATCCTAACGTGAGGGGGACGAACAGCCAGTGATATATGGCTGTCATGGCAAATTGAGCTCTCGACCAATCTACCAAAGAAGTATCCAAATTTTCAATCATATAACATAATATTTTTAAGGTTTTAATGCTCTATCTATCAACTCTTGCGAAACATATTCTTCTTTTGCCCTACTGGAATCAAAGCGATTCAAATACTTTGGAAAAAAGAAAACTTTCAATACGGCAAACATTATAAAAATCTTAATCAAAATTATAATCCACAGCGTTTTTCCCAAAGTCATCGACTTGAATCCTTCAAGATAAAACCTGAATATACGGACCGGTATGGATGCATTTTTCATTTCAAAAAGAATTTAATTAATATATTTTTCACAGAAAATTGTAGCAAATGTATGATACATTTGTCAGAAAACAAAATTTTTCATTGTTTTTTTTCACCGGCGCAGATACATGTATTAAATGCAACCAATCATAAGCAGATTATTGTATTTCTTTTTAAATCAATTATTAATTTAAATTTTGATTAGCATTATTAATTACCCGTATAAAACGAATATCCGTGCAAAGAGCGTCTTTTTCTTGAGCGGAAGACTTTTTTCCTCAAGAAAAAAAGTTAAGATTTAGTGGTTAACGGTTAGTGGTCAGTGACAGGTACCACGTCATTGCGAACGCAGTGAAGCAATCCAGGAAAAAGCGTATGGGGCTGGATTGCTTCACCCTGCGGGTTCGCAGAGTGACGGACACGTGGAAATAATTGACAATTGATAATTGATAATTAACCACTGACCGCCGACCACTAAATCTTAAATCTTAAATCTTAAATAACCGCTTATTAATTAAAGTCCCGCCAGGACGGGATTTTGCAGGGGCGTACGGTACGAAGATTTGACGTCCGGCCGGATGTGGTACTGATTTTTTTTTTAACCATTTATTGTTTTTTCGAGATATGTTTTTTACTTTTGTGGTCAATTTGGAAAAGAATGATTGAAAATGCAAATAATTTGTTAGCAGTGTTAGAAGACGGTCTTCGTGCTCTGATGAAGTTGTGTGATGAAAGAAAAAGATGTATAGAAGAATTGGAAATCATCATAAAAAGCAGGGAGGAAGAAATACGACATGCAAATCAGACGATAGAGTCATTACAATCCAAATATAATTATTTGCTTACGGTACGAAGATGGGACGCGGATGCTGCGGAATATCAGGATGCACGTAAACAGGTAAACAGACTGGTGCGTGAAGTGGAAACATGCATTGCTTTATTAAATGAGTAAATTATGTCGGATAAACTGTTGATTAATTTGGAAATCATACCAGGCAAGAAAAGATTTCCGTTAAACATAACTCCCGCAAAGGAACCGATAGTAAGAGAAGCGGCGCAGTTTATACGGGATAAATTTAATCTATATAGACGAAATTTTGGAATAAAGGAAGTATCGGATTTGGAGATAATGTCTATGGTTGCGTTGGATATAGCATCGGCAAAACTTATTCTTGAAAGTCAAAAAGAGATTTATCCCATAATCAAGGAAAGGGTAGGCCGGCTGAACGAAGAGCTTAAAGAGTATCTGAAAGTTCGGAAATAGATAAAGCATATATAAAAACTTTTGTAAGGAAATTTTGCGCACGATTCATATAAGAGAAAGTCAATACTCTGTATGAATAGTGCTTTTTATTTATTTTATAATAATATTTTAATTAATTAAAAAAAACAGGTAAAAAAATGAATGTAATGATAGTAATCGTAGCCTTTATAGCAGGCGGGCTGATAACATGGCTTATTACGAGGTTTCTATTGAAATCGAGGGTGGAGAAGATACTCGTCGATGCGGAAAAAGAAACCGAAGTAATCAAGAAAAACAAAATGCTTGAAGTAAAGGAAAAATTCATCCAGCTGAAAGCGGAACTGGAAAAACAGGTATCGTCGCGCAACTCGAAAATTCAGTCTCAGGAAACAAAGCTGAAACAGCGCGAAACGATCTTCGTACAAAAACAGGAAGAATTGCAACGCAAAAACACTGAACTTGACGCCATCAGGGAAAATCTCAACTCCCAGCTCGGCGTCATAGAGAAGAAAAAGCAAGATCTCGAAAAAATGCACCTTCATGAAATAGAACATCTTGAAGCCATATCGGGTTTGACGGCCAAAGAAGCCAAAGAGCGTCTGATAGAATCTCTCAAAGACGAAGCCAAAGCGGAAGCGTCTTCCTACGTAAACGACATAGTGGAAGAAGCCAAGATGACGGCCAATATGGAGGCAAAGAAAATTATAGTCAAGTCTATTCAGCGCGTCGCAACGGAAACGGCTATCGAAAATTCCGTAACCATCTTTCCGATAGATTCCGATGAGCTGAAAGGACGTATTATCGGTCGTGAGGGCCGTAATATTCGCGCGCTGGAAGGAGCGACGGGAATAGAAATAATAGTAGACGATACCCCCGAAGCGATAGTGCTGTCGGGTTTTGACCCCGTACGCCGCGAAATCGCCCGTCTGGCGATTCATCAACTTGTTCAGGACGGCAGAATACATCCTGCACGAATTGAAGAGGTAGTGAGCAAGGTGAAAAAACAAATAGATGAAGAAATAGTCGAAACAGGGAAACGTACGGCGATAGATCTCGGTATTCATGGTCTTCACCCCGATTTGATCCGGCTTATCGGTAAGATGAAATACCGTTCGTCGTATGGTCAAAACTTGTTGCAACATGCTCGCGAAACGGCCAATCTCTGCGCAATCATGGCCGCAGAGCTTGGATTGAATCCCAAGAAAGCGCGCCGTGCAGGCTTGTTGCATGATATAGGTAAAGTGCCCGACGAAGAGCCGGAGCTTCCACATGCTATTCTCGGCATGAAACTGTGCGAAAAATACAAAGAGAAGCCTGATATTTGCAATGCGGTCGGCGCCCACCATGAAGAAATAGAAATGCAAACAATGATAGCGCCGATAGTGCAGGTATGTGATGCTATTTCGGGCGCACGTCCCGGCGCTCGCCGTGAAATAGTGGAAGCATATATCAAACGCCTCAACGACCTCGAACAGTTGGCGATGTCGTATCAGGGCGTTGTGAATACATACGCTATTCAGGCAGGTCGTGAATTGAGAGTCATTGTCGGGGCTGACAAACTGAACGACAAAGACGTGGAAAATCTTTCCAACGATTTGGCAAAAAAGATACAGGATGAAATGACGTATCCCGGACAAGTGAAAATTACCGTAATACGCGAAACTCGCGCCGTAAGTTACGCCAAATAAAAGTTGTAATAATTTATAGAATCATGTGACTGTAACCCGATACGAATCAATGGTGACTCCTGTATTGGGATGATAGATCCTGAAAAGTATATTTTTCTTCCTGTTTTTATCCATGTATCGGATAATGCGGTCGTAGGAATAATCGTCCGTATTAAAAATGTGTTCGATATGAGCAGTTCTTCTTTTTAAACGGTTTATTTTGATCAGTTTTTTTACGACAGAGAAAAATCCGGCCAAGATGATGGCCATACGAATAAACGATTTAAAAAGCCGGTTGGAATGGGGATAGTGCTTGTTGAAAAAAATCAACATTGCTTCGTAAAAGCGTTTTACATACTTAATATCTTTTTTTGTGCTTTCTCCCTTGTAGTGAATGATCGGTTCGGGGAGATAGTAAAGGTCGAAACCTGCCTGTTTTATTCTGTAAGACAAATCAATGTCTTCGCCATACATAAAGAACCGGTTGTCGAGACTTCCGGTCTGCTCTATAACGTTCCTGCGCAAAAGCATAAAAGCGCCGGCCAGCACATCCACTTTATGCGCGTTGTTTTCATTTAGATAACGCAAATGATAGCCTCCAAAAGTTTTTGAGTACGGAAAAAGTTTTCCCAACCCTGCCATTTTTGTAAATGAATGCCATGGGGTGGGGAAACCTCTTTTCGATTCGGGCAGGAAATTACCGAAACCGTCAATCATTTTAACGCCAATGGCGCCGATTTTTTTGTCGGCATCCATAAAACGACAAACGTTTTCCACAACGCTTTCACCAACAACAGTGTCGGGGTTTAAGAGTAATATAAATTCGCCTTTTGAAATATCAACAGCCTGATTGTTGGCGCGCGAGAATCCTGCATTAACGGTATTTTCCAAAAACCGGACAGTCGGGAATCTTGGTACAAGGTATGAAATCGAACCGTCGGCGGAACAATTATCAACAACAAATATCTCCGAATCAATGTATTTAACGGCTCTTAATAAAGCCTCCAGACACTGTTCCAGATAATATTTAACATTATAATTTACAATAATAACCGACAGTTTCACACTTGTGCTTTGATAACAAATCAGTAATTTTGACAAAAAACCACAATTATTTAAATTTTCATCTTTACCCACAACCGGCGCGGTAGAAGTCGCCAGAGAAAAACCAGTATTTTATACCTCCAGTCAATGATGACAACCCGTTTTTTCTTTTCGATAGCTCTTACGATTTTTTCGGCCACTTCCCGTGGATTCATCAACATGGGATATTTATAGTTATCGTCAAGTATTGCGGTCTTTACGAATCCGGGACGAATATCGGTAAAGGCGATGTTCAGTCGATTCCTGTTTGACAGTTGTTCCAGTGCTTCGATGTATGTGCCTTGAAAGCGTTTTGAAGCCGAATAGGATGCAGCGTTCCCCAATCCTTTTATTCCTGCAATTGAACTGATCACGGCGATGTGTCCTTCTTTTTTGTCGCTGAAATACCGATATGCTGCCGTTATCATGCGGATAAATCCGGTTACATTTGTTTCGCTTGTATAGATTTCTATATCGGCTTCAAGCGTTGGATTTTGTTTTCCCACGCCTGTGGCAAGGAAAAACAAATCAATACCGCCTGTCTGCTTTATAAGAGATAGCAGTTGTTCGGCAGCATCGTTTTGCCTGACGTCGATAACGCGTGATCTGACAGATTCCGGATATTCATTTTCTATTTCTTCAAGGAGTTTTTTTCTTCGTCCGGCAATGCCGACCGTCCATCCTTTTTTTATTAAACAAAGCGCTACTTCTTTGCCTATTCCGGAAGTAGCGCCTATTACGACAGCGCTTTTCATTTTTCAAAACCGGTCGATCTTCATTTCTTCGGCAACAAGCTCCGGAACTGCTGCTGCAAACGCTTTGAAATGTTCGGAATTTGCATGCGCATCAAACGCCTGGTCGTCGACATATTCTTCATAGAAAATGAAAACGGTCGCTTGTTTTGGCGACTGGTAGAGTTCATAATACAGATTTCCTTCTTCCCGATGGGTAGCCTCTACAAGCGGCAGGGCTATTTTCAGGAAATCCGCTTCTTTTCCTTCTTTCACTTTTACGCGTGCTACAATCACTGTCTTTTCTTTTTTCGGCTCTTCCACTGCCGTTTCCGTAACAACGGTTTCTACGTTTTTCTTTTCCGTCTTGCAGCATGAAACGAGACAGGCGAGTCCGATTGCTGCGATTAAAATTAATTTGACTTTCATATTTTTAGTTTTTTAATGGGTTAGTTTTCTCCTGTTGCTTTAACTTTAATGGGCTCAAAATTATGAAATGATTTTAAACTGCACAAATTTTTCACATAAAAAAAGAAAGCGCGTCGGAAGTCGCATCGCAAAAAAATAGAGGATGTGTCGAACTTTTGACACATCCTCTCCAATCAAAAACTACTTTTACGAGAATTTTTACAAGAACTGTTTTTTAATCAACCTATCGAGATTTGACGCTGTTTTTTAATTATTTCGTTTTCCGTAAGTTTAGGCAAAATGACGTATAACACTCCGTGTTCAACCTTTGCGTCAATCTTGTCTTTATTCACGTCGTCGGGCAATATCATTGCGTGCTGGAATTTGGAATATGAAAAACCTCTGCGTAAATAACGGACATTGTTTTCATCTTCTTTCACTTCATTTTTCTTCTCTACCGTTATCAGTAAATCATTGTCGTCATCAAGACTTACGCTGAAGTCGTCTTTCGTAAAACCTGCCGCCGCTACTTCCACCGTATAAGCAGTGTCGGTTTCTTTCACATTTATTGCCGGAACGCTTGAATTTGTTCCTGTTTTCCAATCATCTTTAAAAAAGTCATTAAAGAAAAAAGGCAGCCAATTGTTTTGATGTTTTCTAACCAATGTTGTCATAATTTTATCCTCCTGATTTTTATCATTCTTGTTTGTTTTTACTTATGTTTTACGTCAGGATTACTTCAATTTTTATGCCAACCCTCTTTCATGCCAATGTGGCATCCCGAAATGCCAAAATGACGCATCCGGAAGTTTTCGGAAATAATATGCACCTTCATAATATGATTGTGAATGATAATATCCACCTGAGTTCGGGATAAGAAATAGCCGTTTACGGATTATATATTAATAGAACACGATGTAAAATGAACGATTTTGTCCCTCAGGAGATACACCGTGAATGTCCTGCGGACAATTGAAAGGAGGTATGATTCATTTTTCTATTGATATGTATCTCCTGCGGAGAATCCATTCGTTGATTTTTAGCCGGAAAACATTTTCCTTATCCCGAACTCAGGTTATCAAGTCTTCGGGCGTCATGTCCTTCTGATAAGTTCGATAAAAAGTTTGGTCATTTTTTCGGCTGCATTACCGGCGGCCTTTATAACCTCACAACTGTCATTTACAAAATCATCCTCAAAATGATAACCTTCGTTTGTAATGACAGACATTCCGAAAACTCTCAATCCCGCATGACGAGCGACAATCACTTCCGGAACGGTACTCATACCTATTGCATCACCTCCTGATTTGCCGTAAAACGCATATTCGGCTGGCGTCTCATACGAAGGACCTGTAAGTCCCACATATACGCCTTTTTTTATTTCAATATCATGCAATTCGGCCATTAATTCAACGATTTTAATAAACTCGCGGTCATAAGCGCGTGTCATATCGGGAAAACGCACTCCGAAAGCGTCGTCATTTTTCCCGATTAAAGGATTGGGCAACATGTTGATATGATCCGTAATTATCATTAAATCGCCTACTTTAAAAGTCTCGTTGATTCCGCCGGCAGCATTTGAAACAAGTAGATTTTTGACGCCAAGAAGTTTCATAACGCGAATCGGATACGTAACCTCTTGCATGGAGTAACCTTCGTAATAATGAAAACGCCCTTGCATTGCAAGTATTTGCCGTCCTCCCAATTTCCCGAAAATCAAACTGCCTCTATGCCCGCTTGCTGTGGTTGTCACGAAATTGGGGATTTCGTTGTATGGAATAATCACCGGTTGTTGGATGTGATTTGCGAGCGAATCAAGCCCGCTGCCAAGAATCACTGCGCTTTCAGGTTTACCGTTTATTTTTGTCGAAACATAATCGACAGATTCTTTATACATTATATTCATAGATTCATAGATACATTTATTTTTCAATTCCTTTTACTTATTATCGCGACAAAGATAATATTTTTAATTCATCTTATGCGCTGATTGCGCTCAATTTCCATAAATTCCGCAAAAGAGGGTAATTTTTACATACATTTAAGAATTTCTTCTTACCTTTGCAACAATTTAAACTTTTTGACTATAAAAATGCTTCAAACAAGAGGAATCACAAAAAAATTCGGGCAGTTGCAGGTGTTGAAAGGAATCGACTTAAACATTCGAGAAAAAGAAATTGTAACTGTCTCAGGCCCGAGCGGCGCAGGAAAAACAACCTTATTGCAAATTATCGGCACCCTTGACCGTCCCGATTCGGGAAGTTTGTTTTTTAAAAATATTGAGCCCTTCAAACTGCCGGAAAAAGAACGTGCCGCTTTTCGCAACAAACATATCGGCTTTGTTTTTCAGTTTCACCAGCTTTTGCCCGAATTTACGGCCATCGAAAATGTGATGATTCCCGCCTTGATTGCGAAAAAAAGCTATAACGAAGCCGAAAAAAAAGCAAAACAACTGCTTGCCTTTTTGAAATTGACGCACAGAATAAAACACAAACCGGCAGAACTTTCGGGCGGAGAAAGACAACGTGTTGCCGTGGCGCGCGCCTTAATCAACAATCCGGCAGTAATTCTCGCAGACGAGCCTTCGGGAAGTCTCGATACGAAAAACAAGGAAGAGCTTCATTCCCTGCTTTTCGACCTGCGCAAAGAAATGGGACAAACCTTTGTCATTGTTACCCACGACGAACATCTTGCCGGACTTGCCGACAGGATCATTTACATGAAAGACGGAACAATCACCGGGAATTAAGTATGAAGAGACCGAATTTTTATAACAAAACTCCTAACTCTAAAGAAAATGTCGTGGCGTGATTTTTTTTATTTCTCAAAAAGTGAGCGGAGCGCGCTGATAATCCTCCTCTGCCTTGTTACTATTGCAGGCATTTTGCTGATAAACAGCAATGATATAAGAGATGACGACAACAGGCCAGCCCTCTTTGTGAAACCCGACACGCTCGCATACGGGAAAAGCGCCGAAGACAAAAAAATCCAGGACAGGGAATTTAAAGAAATCAAAAAAAGCGATACATATATAAAAACAGGGACGCAGGAAAATAAAAAACCGGCAGATAAAAAAGAAGAAAAATACGAATCGCCCGCAAAACGCGCAGAAAGGATAATAACAACCTCCAGAAACGCATCACGTCCTTCTTACCATCGTTCGGAAAAGTTTGAAGAAGGTACGGTAATTGAGTTAAATACGGCAGATACGACCCTTCTGAAAAAAGTGCCCGGAATAGGAAGCGCCTATGCAAGACGAATTGTAAAATTCAGAGATTTACTCGGAGGATTCTATTCCGTCAATCAACTGGCAGAAGTCTATGGCATAGATCAGGAACGCTTCGATGCCTTAAAATCATGGTTTACGGTCGATACGGCGATGATTAAAAAATTAGATATAAACGAATCAACGCTTGACGAATTGAAAAAACACCCTTACGTGGATTACAGGCAAGCTGAAGTCATACGACAGTTGCGCAAACGGGAAAAAAAGCTCGCCGCCTGGGAAAACCTGCAATTGCTGGACGAATTTACTGATATTGACAGCATCAGACTGCTGCCATATCTTTCGTTTTGACGGGAAATCAACCTGCCGGATGATCTACTGACCGCCAACCGCTAATAACGCATTAAAATAACGTAGTAACTAAACACTACAAAATATTAAGCCAATCAGGCGTGTTGCATGGTTTTAACAAACCAAAATCCGTTAAAAAATAATATCTGCATTTGCGCGCGATTATTAATGACGTCAAGTTTAAATATTTAAAAAAGTCATGAGAATACAAAACAGCAAAACATTACAACGCATTGCGTCCCTCCTTCCGGATGAGCATGACGCCTTCCGCGATTCTCCGGGGCTTTTACGGAAAACTGTTCCATGTGCCGCTCGATTCGGTTTCGCCTCCACTGAGAAGCGTTATTGACAAGGTTTCGCCTTGAATC
>JAITJX010000065.1 GCA_031278765.1 Tannerella sp.
GTGAATATCCTGCGGACAATTGAAAGGAGGTATGATTCATTTTTCTATTGATATGTATCTCCTGCAGAGAATCCATGCGTTGATTTTTATCCGGAAAATATTTTCCTTATCCCGAACTCAGGTTGCAAGATGGCATTTGGTATGGCTCAGGATTGTCATAAAATGATTGCGGAAACGTATGCGCTTTATTCGGCAGATTATAAATTACTAGCGTATCTTCTTCATTTTCGGATATTATGTAGTTACCACTACCTGCGCATGGCGCAAATGATAGGCTTCCTGATTATATTTGGTGAGCAATGCCCACGCTTCTTCTCTTGTTATCATTGTATTTAAAAATGCTTATGTTTATGAAAGATGTTTGTGCTGTCAATCATTTCTCCTTTTTCAATACGGTAAAAACGCTGGTTGGTAGTCGAAGAATCCAGTCCGCCCAGGCGTTCCACATATGCGCCGAGCTTGATATAATCAAAATCCAGCAAAGAAAAATCCGCAGATAGCCGCGCTTTTCCCGAATACCAGGCAGTTTTGATACCGCCACATTCCTTTCTGATGTATGCCACCAAGCGACTGACTTCATGCGGTTCGGCATCGCCTCCCATAAAGCAGAGGCAGGTAATGGCGCTGCCGTACTTTTTGAGCCATGCGGAAAGGGTATTTTCATCAAGCGCTTCGCCCACGTCTTTTTGCAAGTGCGGACTGTGGCAACCTTTGCAGCGATTGGGACAGCGGGAAATATTAATCACCAGCGTTACCTCATTGGGTATTTCCTGAAAGACGATGTCATAACTTGCGTAGCGAAGCATGTTTAGGCGTTAAATAATACCGTTGTGCAGCCTCCTTCTGTCTTGGCTGTGAAAAGTTACTGATGCGCTTCATGTAGCCGATAATGCGGGTCAGGTAGTCCAGATTTTCGCTTTGGCATTTGGGACAAAGTTTCAAATGCCGCTTGTCGATGTATCCGCAGTCGTTGCAAACCGTATTCGGGATGTTGAACGTAAAATAGTTACAGCCTTCCTGCGTAGCCACGCGCAAGAGCTGTCGGTACTGCCCCTTACTTAAATGCTCCTCCAGGTTGAGGTGCAGGGCAGAGCCGCCGGTCAGGTGTTCGATGTACTTGCGGCCATGCAGTCGGAATTTGTCCACTATGTTTAGCGAATTGTCCTCTACGATGTAAAAATAGCTGTTGTAGCAATCGCGATTTACCTTATATCCATCACGCTTGTCCCAGCGGGCGTGTTTCACGCCTGCGTTTTCGGCGGGAATCATTTCGCAGTTGAACATCACGTCTTTTGTCCGGTAGCGTTTGTTGCAGGTTTCAATAAGCCCAAGTATTTGCTGCACAAATTCCATATATTTCGGATTGTCGGTAATCTCAATGCCCAGAAATTCGGCGGCTTCCACCAGTCCGTTTACGCCAATGGTGAGGTATTGACGGCTCATGTTGATGTAGCCTGCCGTAAAGAGGGGTAACATGTTCTTTTCATACATGTACTTCAGGTTTTCGTTGTAGGCCATCTGTGCTTTATGCGCCAGGTTAACGACTTCTTCGAGGAAAAACAGATGGTGAATGCCATCGCGCACAGCCTGCTGAACACAGCGGTTGAGGTTGATGGTCAGCACGCTTTTTGAACCTGTGGACACTCCGCCCGCCCCCAGCGTGTAGCTGAAGCCGTTGTCCTGAATCTCGTTGCGCAGGCGGCAGCAGCTGCTCAGCGAATCGGCGTTGTCACTCATGTAGGTGAAAAACGAATGTCCTTGTGCATACATTTCCGCCGTGAAGTCACCGTACTCCTTGTCCTTTGCATCGCCGTTTTCGGTTAACAGCGCCATTGTTTCCACCGGAAAAGTAAGTACTGCGCGGGTGCGTTCGCTGTTGAACCACTTCATGAAACGCTTCTGTAACCAGCTGAGCGAATCCCAGTCGGGATGGCTGCCGTCAGGAAAACGGAACTCGCCAAACAGGCTTTCAAAATAATAGCGGTCGTAATACGAAATATTCCAAAAAACGGCCTGAAAGTTCCGTGCTCCGGTAGGCTGGTTGATGGAGTAAACAATCTGCTCAAAGCAGTCGGTGATGATTTTGTCCAGCGTGCGTCGCTTTTTCGACAAGTCTACTACTTCTCCGGCATGGAGGAAGTAATCCTGCCCGTATTCCAGTGCGATAAAATAGTTCATGTACATAAGAAATTCCGGCGTGGCGCAGGCACCGCTCAACATGCTCGAAACCATGAAAACCATGTTCACAAATCCGCCGCAAAATGATTTCAGGTTGGTGGGCGCTTTGGAATTGCCGCCAATAGAAGTTGTCCCGCCAATCAGCCACGGGTACATGGTGATGCTGGCGCAGTAGTTGGCGAGGCTTGTTTCGTCGTTTTTGTAGATGTAGTGCTGATTTAGCCATTCGATGTACTTATCCGCCACTTCCTTGCCGTACATTTCTTTCAGACGGTCGGTGAGCATCCGGCGATTGAGGCGGATGAAGTTCGACTTGGGAAGCTCGCCGATGAGCGTTGCCATGTTTTTGTTTTCCACGTTAGCGTTAGCGTCATATTTGCTTCCGGACGCCGCGTTGGTGGCATCGCAGTAATCCATCAAGAATTTGAGTTTGTCGCGCACTTCGCGGTCTTCCAGATGCTTTTGCCGGTAGAGCATGTAGGATTTGGCAACGGCATAGTAACGCTCCGACATCAGTGCGATTTCCACTTGATTTTGAATATCTTCCACCGTGCTGCCATTACTGATGCTTATCTGGCTCAAAATGTTTGTAATTGCGTCCTGCATGGCGAAACTGCCCACTGACAGAAATGCTTTCGAAATGGCGTTCCTGATTTTTTCGACGGAAAATACTTCCCGTTTCCCGTCGCGTTTGATGATAAATATGTCCATAATTATAATATAATAAAAACTCTATATACTCATACCTCGTTGATACGGATAAAGCCATTTCTTGAAAATAACATTGGGATAAACGCAAGCGAAGATTAAAAAAACACCTGTCTTGTTTGTCTCAAGCTTTATTTCCCGAAAGCCTTAAACCATTATGATTCCGGCAGGTCTTCTGACTTACTCTTATGCGAAACGCCTTCCCGATTGCTCAGTGGCTTTAAGTATTGTTTCGCCCATTTTTCAAAAACAATTCATATTTGAAAAAGAGTTTACAGCAGCGGGTCTGTTCAGGACTTTCACCTGATTCCCTTTTCAGCGCCTTTCCCAAACGGAAAAAACACCACCAAAAAACATGACGCAAAGGTACGGATAATAATTTAGATTATAAAAAGATCTTCAGAATTTAGGAAGTGGCGTAGATTCGAATATATGAATGTAACCTGGTTTTGCAAATGCAGGAAGAAAAGATGGAATACAGGACATATATCCAACAAGTCGGTTTTCAGGCATCTGAAAGTACTTTCTATTTCACGAACAGTATTGTATATTTCCCACATAATATCCCCGGTTAGCTCTTTTGCCGAAGATCTTATGAAATAAAGACTGTCAGGATTACACTTTCCATTTCGTTTCCAAGTCATAGAGGTGACTGTTTTGTCTTCAGATACTTGAAGTTCTATAATATTCCGGGACTACAAACGACTTTTCTTGAAACTCAATTTTGTAATGCAATTGTTATTAACGATATAGAAATTTACCTGCTCAGCGAACTGTTAGATTGCCCGCCGTTTTTGGGGAATTTTTGCCAAGTTGGGTAAAAAAACACGTGTTTGTGATCTGTAAGGAGTTGTTCGGAATAAACCGTACAAAACTTTATTTCTTTGTTCCCAAATCTCTAATCTTAATACTCCGAAACGATACTTCGTTTCCATGGTCCTGTAACAGAATATGTCCTGCATGAGCTTCGCCGAACGGTCCGTTTTTGTGGTAATTTTTTGCCGCATACTTGCTCCCTTTTATCAATTCACGGTACTGCGGAGAACAACGTTGATATTCAACCGTTTTGAATCCGTTTAACCAATGTTCCACATGGTCGTCAGGGAAAACTTTTATGACTGCCAGATTCCATTGCTCTATGCCATTAAAACGCACATTCCGAGGTGCTATCAAATCGTAAAGTCCCGAACATTTGCGACTTCCTTCAAACGTCGTAAATAATTTCGCATCGGGGTGATTTCTGTCATCCAATATCTGATATTCAAGACCATAGGCAGATCCAGCATGTTTTTCGACATCAGCCACAAAATATTTTATCCCACTGTTGGCGCCTTTCGTAATTTTAAATTCAAGACTCAGTTCAAAAGCCGAAAATACATCTTTGGTAACAATATCACCTCCATTTGTAGATTCAGCGCCGTCGGAATTAAGCACGACAATAGCGCCTTCTTCAATTTTCCAGCCTTTTGCAGGGAAATCATTACCGAAAGCGCTACGCCAGCCTTGTATTGTGGCGCCGTCAAAAAGCAAACGCCAGCCTTGTTCGTCTTCTGCCTGCGTGAGAGTGTTCGGAATCCGGTTTACTTGCGCAGTTAATTCACCCTTGGCCAGTTCGTTTTGGATATTTTCGGTCTTGATGCGAATATTTTTCCATTTGATTTCTTTCCCATCTTTTGTGTCGTCTTTTCCGATAGAATGTACCTGAAATGCAATAAAACCGCTTTTTGTCTCATTATCGAGCAAATTGGCCGTATTTACGCCATTCAACCATATCCTTATCGTATCCGACAGACATTCAATACGATAAGTATTCCAGTCGTTTTTCTTGTATGCGTTCTGACCGGCTTCGTTATCTGCCAGGGTTACGAGCCATCCACGGCGTGCTTCGTCATAGATTCCACCGCTCCAAGCACGGTTTGATGGATCTATTTCGCATTGATAACCGTGTACACGCCCGTTGGCGTAATCCGGTTTGCTTTCGCTACGAAACTGAACTCCCGAATTTAACAGTGTATCACACAATACGTCAAACTCAAGAATAAAATCGCCGTATTCCTTTTGGGTTGCCATAAAACTGTTGGGTTGGTCTTTCACCGAAACGCCAATCAACATACCTTCTTCCACTCTGAATGGCGCTTTACCATTCAATTCGCTAAATCCTGCAAGGTCTTTGCCGTTAAACAATTCAACCCAGCCGTCTTTTGGTGCACACGAATTTAATAAAAGCATTAAACTCACTGATAAAAAAATAATTGACTTCATGATGTTAATTTTATTTAATATTATTCTATTTGGTTTGAGACTATTCCGCAAATGTACAAAATAAAAAGTAATTATCATATTGAACTGTAAAAACCAGCAGGGCAAACGCATGTTAATTTATTAGGATTTTCAATAAATAATCATTATTCCAACCGGCATCCAGTCTTTTCCCCTTCACACTTCTTTTTTTTGATTGTTCCTGTTTGATGAGGTTAA
>JAITJX010000115.1 GCA_031278765.1 Tannerella sp.
GGCACATCCGTAACGGCAACGGCAACTCCAAAAAACGGCTACCGTTTCGTCCGCTGGACGGAAAACGGCTCGCAAGTTTCTACTTCGGCAAACTATCAGTTTACGCTGACCGCCAACCGCACGCTGGTCGCCAACTTTGAGGCCGTTACTTACACCATCACCTACAATTTGAACGGAGGCAGCGGCGTTTCAAACAGTACCTATACAATCGAAAGCCAGACCATCACGCTGCCTGTGCCAACGAGAACGGGATATACCTTCCAGGGATGGTATGCCACCTCCGGCTTCTCCGGCAATCCCGTTGCCAATATTCCTGCAGGAAGCACGGGAGACAGGACTTTCTACGCAAAATGGCAGGAAATAATACCCCCAAGTTCAGACGCTACATTGAGCGGTCTACTGTTGAGCGGAGGTTTTGCACTGAATCCCCCGTTCAGTCCGAACGTTTACGAGTATGCGGCGACAGTGCCCAACAGCGTCGCAAGCATCACCGTAACAGCCTATACAAACGACGACAATGCGGAGGTGATCAGCGGCGAAGGCTATCATCCGCTTAACGTCGGAAAAAACAGTATATGGGTTACGGTGAGGGCGGCAGACGGCAATACGCGAATCACTTATACCATAACCGTAACGAGAGAAAACGACACAGGAAACGGGAATGTCGCCGCCGAAAACGGCATAACCATCTACTCACGCGGTTCGATACTGAACGTGAAATCCGCAACTGTCATGAAATCGGCAGAAGTCTATACCATTACCGGAAACCTTGTCTGTCTCGAAGAGGCGAACAGTAACGAAATAAGGATAAACAAACTTCCCGGAGGCATATACATCATAAGAATCGTCCTCGAAGGAGATAAAATTGAAATGAAGAAAGTTTTCATGAAGTAGTTATACCGGAGTTGTTTTTTGTGAACAACAGAATGAAGGGGGATGTGCGGCAAAAGTCAATTGTCAAATGTCAAATCCGCCAAGATTCGTATTCGCGGATGATTGTTTCCGCTGCTTGTTGGGGAGTGATATGTGATGTATCCATAACGAGGTCGAAATGGGACATATCCGAAGCGTCTGCGCCGTAGAGTTTAAGGTAACGTTTGTTTTCGCTTGTTTTTCGTGCGATGATATTTTTTACGGCCTCTTCGCGCGAGGCGTATATTTCGTTATTCCGCAGTTTGTCGGCAGAAATTCTTTCAGCGGCAATCACGACGTCGGTTTTGAGGAAAACCTTGAAGGAATCCGGAATGAAAAACCATGCCATCCGCGAATCGACGATCAAATGGCTTGCGTTGCTTAAGGATTTGAAGTTAGCGTCTATTTCCTGGTCTATTTCGGGGTGCGTTTCCGAATATTTGTTCAGTTCAAGTGTTGTCATGCCGTATCTGTGGGCAATTTTGCGCTGTATTTTGCCGGTATAGATATAATCGTACTTTAAATTTTCGCACAATAAGTTTGAAACGGTGGATTTTCCGCTTCCCAAATCTCCTGTAATGGTTATAATTTTTGTTTTCATTTTTTATTTAAGATAAATGTTTAATGCGTCTGAATACTTGATTTTCATTTCTCCCGTTTCCTTGTCTGTGTAGATAATATAATATTTTATATCTTTGATTTTTTCGGCCATCAGGAGCGCTTCATCAACGCCGAGCGCCATGAATGCAGTGGCGCAGGCGTCGGCTGTCATGCAGTCGGGAGCTATGACGGTTGCACTTAAGATGTTTTGTTGTGCAGGATATCCGGTTTTGGGATCGATGGTATGTACATATTTTTTGCCGTCCCTGACGTAAAAGTTTCTGTAATTGCCCGAAGTAGCGAGTCCGCATTTGTTGCAGAGCCGTATGACTGCCGCTATTTGGTTTGTTGTGTGCTCCTGTGGTTTGCTGATTCCTGTATGCCAACAGTCGCCGTGAGGATTTTTCCCGTTTACGGCGATTTCTCCGCCGATTTCGATGATGTAATTATGAACGCCTTCCCCTTCGAGCAGGGAAGCGATGACATCCGAAGCGTATCCTTTTGCAATCGCCGAGAAATTAAGTTGTATACGAGGGTCTTCTTTTATAACCCGCCTGTTTTCAATATGTATTTTGTCGTATCCGACAAACCGTTTCAGGCTGTCGATTGCATGTTGCGACACGTTGTCCGTATTTTCAAATCCGAACCCCCAGAAATTGATAAGCGGCGCTACGGTGGGATCGAAAGCTCCGCCGGATACTTCATATATTTCCCTTGCTTTATTGAAGACGGTTTGAAAACGTTCATCCACTTCAACTTCCTGGTTGCGGTTTACTTTTGCAATGATGGAATTTGGATTAAACGGATTGAGCGAGAGGTTGAAATCTTGCAATTCTTTGTCGATTTTGTCGGTAAGCAGTTTGTCGTGCCGGTATTTAATATGGTAAGGCGTATGGAAAACGGCTCCGCTGTCTTCGTAATATTGCTTTTTTTGGATGCAGGAAGCACAAAGAAAGATGAAAAAAAAGAGATTATAGCATTTCATAAATACATGGCGACTTTTTTTCTGTCCGTTTGAACCGTTTCAAATTCCGATGTAACGGCATTGCTTCCCATGGGAACGTTTTCGTTGCGGAAAATCATCCGGCTGAATATCGCGCTTCTTGCTGATGTGTGGAATTCTGTTGCTCCGGTTTCGGCTTCGATTTGTGCAATATTATTTTCGCGGACTCCGCATCCGGGCATGATAATTATTCGTCCTGCGGCTCTTTTTACGAGTTCGCGGATCAGCGGTATTCCTTTTTGCGCATCAGGCTGCTGACCCGATGTAAGTATCCTGTCGACGCCTGTGTCTATCAACTGTTCCATTGCAACAAAAGGGTCGCGGCATACGTCAAAAGCGCGATGACATGTGACGGAAAGAGGTTTTGCCGCTTCAATCATTTTTTTCATCAGCGGAATATCAATATCGCCTTCTTTGGTCAGGCAGCCGAACACAAGGCCATGAATATCGAGTTGTTTCATCATTTGAATGTCCGAAAGCATTGTTTCAATTTCGGTATCGGTATAAAGAAAATCGCCTCCTCGCGGTCTTATTATTACGTTGATGTCTATTTTTGAAGCAAATTTTTTCGCCGTTATAACTGTTCCGTAACTTGGCGTAGTGCCGCCTTCGGGAATAGCAGCACACAGTTCGACACGTTGCGCGCCGCCCGCTTCTGCTTCAATGCAGCTTTGCGCCGAATTTGCGCATATTTCAATAATTCTTTTATTCATAATGTTACAGACCGGCAGATTTCAAAATTTTATTATGCCGCAATATGCGTTTCTCGTATGCAACACGCGGATTGCCATCCGGGAGAAAGATGCGTCCGCAATACTTGAATCCGTTGCTTTCAAATGTGCGCCTCATGGGGATATTTCCTTCGTGCGTATCAATTTTGAAGCTTGGAATGTCTTTCATTATTGCCTGCTTTTCGATTTCTCTTAACAAGCGCGAAGCAATGCCTTTTTTTTTAAATTCTTCGCCGACAGCCATTCTGTGAACAACTATGAAATCGTCGTTACTCAACCATGCGCCGTCGTAGATTTTATCGTAAGAAGGTTCGTCGTTATATATTAACGATGCGATTGCAATAATTTCGCCCTTATCGGCAGTCAAAACAAAAGAGCAACCGTTTTCGATGTCGTTACGCATGATTTTTTCTGCGGGATAGCCGTTTTGCCACTGGTCGATTCCTAATTTCCCGATTGAAATTTGGGCTTGTTTCACTATTTCCATCATGCGGGGGAGGTCGGATATTTTTCCTTTTCTAAAAATCATATAATTATTTATTTTCGCCGAAAATACTGCCATAACGGTGGTATTCGTATGCGATGCTTTGCTCTTTCAGATAATGAAGCAGTTCGAGGCGACCTTCGGCAAGCGGTTTGTTATCGGCGATGTGCTTTCCGAGTTCGGCGGCGCGCGCATAGAAAGTATCGGATAAATGATTTGCGCATATACGAACACGTTCGTAATTATCCATTTCGTCGATAAAGGCTTCGGTTGTCTGTTTCACAATTTTCATGATTTTAGAATCTCTGCAAATTTTTTCTATCGTTTTGCGATACTTGTTTTTTTCCGAAAAGCTAACGGTAAGAGGCGTATTTACAGTGTCTGCGGCAAGAATGACAAGCATTATATCGACCGGATCATCATTGTTTTCAATTCTGAATCCCACGTTTTTAAGCGGCAGGTAGCGGAACACGTTTTCTTCTCCGCAGATATGACTTACGTCTGTTTCTTGCGAAAAAATTGTTTCCCGGGCGTTCCTGTAACTTTCAACAGCATAGTTCAGGCGGTTGCGGTCTTTTTTGCCTGCCAGTTCGGCATAGCGGTATTTGTTGTCTGCTTCCGGTAATTCTTTTTCTGTCAGGGTAACAAAGCATGAAACATAATTCGGTCCTCCGGCCTTGATACCGCCGCCGAAAGCCGAACGTTTCATGCCTCCGAATGGCTGGCGACGCACAATTGCACCTGTTATTCCTCTGTTGATGTATAAATTGCCGGCTTCAACGGTATCTTTCCACATCTTGTGTTCTTCTTCATTGAGGCTTTGCAAACCTGCGGTCAGGCCGTATTCCGAAGCATTTACATACGCAATGCCTTGCGCCAGATTATCTATGCAGACAACGGATAAAAACGGTGCAAATAATTCGTTTTTAAAGGTATAACTTCCGGGTTTTACTCCCCATTTCACTGTTGGTTTGAGGATATATTTCTTTTCATCTGCATATTCGGGCGCTACGAGCCACGATTCGCCTTCTTCGAGTGTTTCCAGGGCATGTTTCAGTTTGTCATTGTCATTGTCAATCATGGGGCCGACATAATTCATCGTCTCCCAGATGCTGCCGGCACGCAAACTTGTTACCGCATCTTTGAGTTTCGATTTAAACGTTTCGTCTTCAAATATTTTTCTGTCTAAAAGCAACAGCGAGCAAGCCGAACATTTCTGTCCCGCATTGCTGAAAGCCGAAGAAACGATGTTCAGGATAGCATGGTCCTGGTCGGCTGAACCGGTAACGATGATTGCATTTTTACCGCCCGTTTCGGCTGAAAGCGGGGTGCGCGGACTGTTTTTCAACAAACGGAATGCCGTATCCGTTCCTCCCGTCAGGATAATATGCTTAATGTACGGATGTGCCGTCATGTAGTTAAGCGATTCGCGCGTTGAAGGGCAAACTATCTGCAAGGCGTCTTTCGGGACGCCTGCTTCCCAGAAGCATTTTGCAAATTCCCAGGCTACCGGCATAGCGGCGGTTGCAGGTTTGAGTATTACCGTATTACCGCCTGAGAGCGATGCGGCTACGCCGCCAGCGGGAATGGCCAAAGGGAAGTTCCAGGGTGAAATAACAAGTACGACGCCTTTCGGAGCATGGGCGACGGTGGGCAGGTTGTCAAATGCTTTCATGCTTATCGGATAATAACGGCAAAAATCTATTGCTTCCGATATTTCTACGTCTCCTTCCGTAAATGTTTTGCCGGTAATTGCAGCCATGCAGCCAGCCAGGTCTCCACGTTTGACAGCCAGATTGCCGGCCGCTTTGTGAAGAATTTCATTGCGTTGATCGACGGATGTTTGTCGCCAGCCGGATGCGTCTTTTTCTGCAATTTCAATTATCGCCCTTACCTGGTCAAACGACGACATGCTTGCTTGGCAAACAGCTGTTTCCATCTTGCGGCTACGGTCGTAATATGTTTTCCTGTTCTCTGTTTCAACTTCCCTGCTTCCTATCTGTACGGGTATTTTAAAGTTTGCAGCATTTATTTTTGTTTTCCATTTTTCCAAAACCTCCAAAGCCCATTTTCTGTTTTGCGGCAAATCGAAGTCGGTATCAGGTTCGTTATAAAAAACGTTTATGTCTTCCCTGTCGGTTTTTTGCGGCTGTGTGCGGTCTTGCGTGCGAAACGGCATTGTGCGCACGGAATCTTTCAGATGGTATGCTTGCCGGAACTGTTCGGCAAGGAAGCGCCACTGTTTGCTGTCGAGCTGCAGATTGAACGAATAACTGAGAAAATTATCTTTACCCGTATTTTCGTCCAGACGCCTGACTAAATAGGAGATGGCATTAAGGAAATGGCTTTCTTTTACTACGGGAGTATATAAAATGATTTGTTTCTGCAATTTGCGCATCACGCGTGGCAGATTGTTTGCCATTCCTTCAAGCATTTCGAAGGTGAGATGTTCGGATACGCCGTTTTTTTCTGCCAGCAGATGTGCGTATGCGATACTGAAATAGTTGTGCGAAGCCACTCCAAGGTGGCATGCTTTTATATTTTCCGGCTGCGTGGCGATGTCGAGGAGATGCATATAGTTGGCGTCCACATCGACTTTATTTCTGTAAACGGGATTTTCCCAGCCGCGCAACGAGGAAATGATGCTTTCCATTTGCTGGTTGGCGCCTTTTACGAGTCGCATTTTCAGCGGGGCGCCGCCTTGGGCATAACGTTGTTTTGCAAAATCAAGCAATTGCTTCTGAAAAGATTCCGCATCGGGAAGATAGGCTTGAATGACGATACCGGCGCTGTAATTTTTGAATTGAGGGCGACTCAATACTTCGATAAAAACGTCCATTGTCAAGCGAGAATCCTTGTATTCTTCCATGTCGAGATTGACGAATTTCGCTTTTTTTGTTCCGTCGTGTCCGATATATGACTTGTCTATAGATTTTTGATATACCGCTGCAACCATGTCGCAAAGTTCTTTTTTGTTTTGTTCGTAGCTGAGGGCGTGAATTTGCGCATAAATACCGGATATTTTAATGGATATGTAATTGATGTCCGGCGCTTCGAGCGCTTCGAGATAATGTTTGTAACGGTTGTTTGCTTCGCCGTCTCCAAGCACAACTTCTCCCAGCAGATTGACGTTCTGTCCGATGTTTTTTTTCCATCTCTCCGAGAGGTGTTTCGTCAGTTTGGGACGTTCTTCGGGTATGATGATTTTGCGTGTTTCCGATCTCAGTTTTTTCTTGAAAACAGGCATTGCTATCGACGGGAACAGGAAGCCCCCCATTCGATACAATTGCAGAAGGAATCTGTCGAAACGTCCAAAAAAATCCGGAACGCCGTATTCCTTGATCAATTCCCTTACACGTTTATTGAGTTTGTTATTGTCTCGAATTTGTGACGATTCGTCAAGCATCCTCGTTAAAAACGTTTTGTATTTGGGCGTTTGAATCAGTGAAGCAAATTTTTTTTGTTCTTTCACCTCTTCAGGCGTAAGCTCCTTTTCCGCTTTTGCAAGAAATTGTTTTGCCCATTCTATTACTTCTGTGACAATTATATTTTCCATAAAGTTTGAATAACTTGTTGTTTAATTTAAAGTGCAAATATACATAAAAGTCATCACATATACGCAAACGGATAAAAATAGATGGCGTTTGCCAACCTGTTGCTGCAAATGCACAGCCTCTCGCGGAACTCCGCCAAACACTCGCGGAACTCCGCCAAACACTCGCGGAACTCCGCCAAACACTCGCGGAACTCCGCCAAACGCTCGCGGAACTCCGCCGAACACTCGCGGAACTCCGCCAAATGATTTCGGCGCTCTCCCGAACGTTCGCGGAACGCTCCAGATGCTCGCGGAGCACCGCCGGAACTTTGGGGAGCACCGCCGGAACTTTAGGGAGCACCGCCGGAACTTTAGGGAACACCGCCGGAACTTTAGGGAGCACCGCCGGAACTTTGGGGAACTCCGCCGAACGCTCGCGGAACTCCGCCGGACGCTCGCGGAACTCCGCCGGGGCCTCGCAGTGCGCCGATAACACCTCATGTGGTTCCTCCAAAACAGGAACCAGCTACGACCGTTATTTAACAAATAACTGTTTTTTAATTTATTAAAAAGAATCATTATAAGCTCGCCGTCCTTGCGAACGGAGTGAAGCAATCCAGGAAAAGCGTCTGGGGCTGGATTGCTTCACTCCGTTCGCAAGGACGTGGTACCTGTCACTAACCACTAACCGTTAACCACTAAATCTTAAATCTTAAATCTTAAACCTTAAATCTTAAATCTTAAACCTTAAACCTCAGCTCGCCTGAAAAAAATAATTTGCAAAAATCATTGTTATTTTAAAAACAATGTCTACATTTGCGCGTGAATTAACAGCATTTTTATTTAAACAAAGAACATGAGAGTACAAAACAGCATAACTTTACAATACCTTGCGTCCCTCCTTCCGGATGAGCGTAATTTGTTGATTTGTGGGGGGGGGGGGGGGGGGGGCGGGGGGGCGCGGGGGGCGGGGGG
>JAITJX010000122.1 GCA_031278765.1 Tannerella sp.
TGTCAGATAATTGGAGATCATGAAAAATCTGTAGTCCCCCATAAGTGAAGTGTATACAGTGTATATTCCTGATTGAAAGTTGGTTACGTGAATATCCGTGCCAAGTTGGGTTAAATCTCTTCTTATTTTTAGCAATCTTGCTGCTTCCAGCCGGTATTCCGGTTGGAGAATTTTATTATTTCGCTTTGTTTACAAATACTACGGTCGCTCCGTTTTGTTGTCCTGTCCGGAGGGTTTCAATGTGTGTGCCGTCGGCTTTGAAACGGTTAATTTCCTGTCCCATTTGCTGTGTCAGGAATACTTCTCCGGTGACGGGATGTACCGACAGTTTGTAGGCGAACATCAGTTTGTTGGTGACGGTCGTAAAATCGCTGACCGATTTGTTGGCTATGGTTATTTTTTTTAATATTCCGCCATAATCTTCCCAATTGGTTGCCGCTCCGTATATGTGATTTCTTCCGATGGCGATAGATTCTACGGCGAGGTTGAACGTATGTGTAATCTGTTTACTTGCTGTGCTGAGAACGTACAGGTTGGCCGGATTTCCGGTGGCGGGTCCGTTCAAGACGGATGCCGTATTAAGATAGAGTTCGTTGTTGCCGGCGTTCAGGATATTTACCGGATTGTAAGGCACAGTAATGGTTTCCGTCTCGGTAAAAGTAGCCGTGTTCACCACCGAAACGGTATTGCCTTCGCCTTGTCCCGAATTGCAGATATACAGCGTTTGTCCGTCCGCGCAGATGCCTTCGGTATAGGTCCCACTGAGCGGGATAATATCGGTAGCGTAAGAAGCTGTATCAATCCACGCCACAGCGCCCGAATAAAGCGTTACATATATTTTACTGCCCAGCGCTGTCAGACGGCGGGGTTGAAGCGTAACGGATTCGCGTGAGAGAGAGATGTCGCGGATGGTTTCGCCGCTTGCCGGATTGATAATCCTTACCAGACCGCCGGCAAGGCTGCTGCCGGTAATGGCGCAGTACATTTTTGAACCGTAAATCAGCAAGTCGTTGGGCGTATCGCCGTAGTTCTGGAATCTTTTTTCATTATTTCTTTCGTATTTGCCGGTCGTTGCGTTATAGTCGTAATAAACCAGCTGTCCGTTGCCGTTTCCCATCGTACCTTCCGAAAGGACGTACAAGCCGAGTATCTCTGTTTTTTCCATTGTGATGTTCGTACCGTCGCTCATGTAAAACACAATGACGCCTCCCATATCTACGATGCTGACGATGTACGGCGCATCGCTGCCGTCCGCACCTTCGGCCTTGACGCCGGTATTGACGTCGTCCAGATACCAGTAGCCGTCCACAATTGTCAGTTGGGGTGAAATACCGTCCTGTCCCGTAGATTTTTTACCGCTGTCTACGCCATCGATATACCAGTTTCCGTTTTCGCCAATGGTAATCACCGGCGTATGACCGTTTGTGATCTCCATTTCGGCGCCGTTAGAAAACACGATCTTGTAGCCATTGTCCGTGTTTAATATGGCGCTGATGGTCAGTTTGTTTTCAAGCGCCTGCAAAAGCGTTTGATACGTAGCCAGGAGTTCCGCCTGACGTTCCTGTTCTGCTTTCAGTTCGTCGTACTTGCGTTTCAAATCGTCAATGTCGTCCTGATAACAGGCATTGAGCAAAAAAATCATTGATAAGAATAATACTGCTTTTTTCATTTTGATAAAAAATTTTAAGTGAATGATAAGTTATTTATTTAATTGAGAATCTTCAGAGTATTTTTCCTGGAAAACCGTTCTTTCGTATCCACTGTTTCAGGCAGCATGTA
The DNA here is from genome assembly GCA_031278765.1 of Tannerella sp. GTDB lineage: Bacteria > Bacteroidota > Bacteroidia > Bacteroidales > Tannerellaceae > Tannerella. The sequence continues at coordinate 1,780 of JAITJX010000122.1, forward strand.
CCTTTCATTTGTCAGTTGAAATTACAGTCATGAATTTTCATTTCACGATTTTCACAGCATTTGCACCGTATTTCAATACATAAACGCCTTTACCCAAAGATGTGGTATTGATGTGATTTATGCCGGGCTTTACCGTCGTACTCAATACGTTTTTACCCGATAAACCGTATATGGTTACCGTTCCTTCCGATACGGCTTCCACTGTGATAAAATCGGTAAACGGATTGGGATAAATGCGCGTCTTGTCATCGGCCATGTGGAGGATGCCCGTGTCATCGCTTAATTTGATGTGAATATCGGGCAAAGCGCCGAAATAAGCATCCCGTATGGCGGCATCCATATTGGGCGCTTTTCCGTTTTCAAGCGTGATATTGCGATGATTGCCGTAATGGTCGCCATATCCTCTGACACGAATCGCGCCGCCGGTCAGGACAAATTCATCTCCGGCATGATCTGCCGGAATGGTCGCTTCAAGCGTTTGCGCCTTGCTGGCAAAGGTGTATTGACCGGCTCCTGTAATCAGTCCGAATGTTGTTTCGGCGCTGTTGTATCGTATGCCTGCCGTCATGTTGTAAACCCCCGACTGTTTATTGCAGGGATGATACAAGGTGTTGAACAGCACGGCAACTTTGTCGCCTGATTGCGGGATTGCTCCCGGATGCGTAACATTGCTCACGGTATATGTTACCGGTTTAGCATTCAATACCTGATATTCCGCTCCGACGGTCGACGAGAGTTTGACGATGTTGCGTCCGTGTACGAGGCGGATGGTGTAGCTGCCGTCGGGATTAGCCGTTACGCCATCGGTTGAAAATCCGTTGTATTGCAGCGAAACGAAGCCTTGCGTTTCTCTCAATTGCGGTTGCGCCAATGTTACGGATGTAACCCCAGTCGGCGTAAACGTATAATCGTATCCGCCGTCTGAAGCCGGATAATAAAACACGTCCAGTTCCGCATCTACGGCAGAGAGCGCCATTTTGTCGTATTCGCTCGTATTCAGGTTTTCGTTGACAGTAATATTGGAGGTAATGCCCGGATCGGGGGCATCGACCGAGACGACGAATACACCGGTATTTTCCGGCCACAATGCGCCGAAAAATGCTGCGCCATTGCTGCCCACGTTGGTGGTATGGGCGCACATCATGGCGTCGTAGGTAACAAGCACAATCGCCGTACCTGCACCCACAGCCGTTACAAGACCGCCAGGACTGACGGTGACGACGACATACTCAGCAGCGCTTTCGTTGAGTATCGTATAATGATAGTCCGGCTCAATGAAATAGTTGTTTATGTCGCTATCGATGGCTTGCCAGTTGCGAAGGTTGACGATCTGTTTCGTTTCGCCGGCAGCCAGTTTAAGATATCCCCTGGCGTTAATGTTGAGGAAAATGTCCGCTACATTTCTGCCGTTGAGATTGTTTACGTCACGGTCGATTTCTTTGCTGTTGTGCAAAGCGAGCTGTTCGACGGTAAATTCCAGCACCGTCGCCGAAGCGCCGGGCGTGAACACGCCCGTGTGCGTCAATGCGCCGGGTTTGCTCACACGATAATTGTGCTTACCGGAGATGTTGTAATACCACGTTGTTTTGCCATCGGCGGTAACGGTGTGGACAGCCTGCTTTTCGGTAAATGGCCGATAGTGTGCGCCTGTTTTTGCACCGACATATACGTTTGTCCCTTCGGGGGTGGTGATGGCGAAAGTATGTTCGGGAATTGTCCGGAACGCGGGCAGATTCCGCCTCAGCGTATCGCCGAGTGCATAAATACCGGAAGCATTACTGCTTTTCACGCCTCCTGATACGACAATATTTGTCGTTATGCAAACCAGCGCTGCTGCAAAGGTGATAATTTTTGTTTTCATTCTTTTTTAATTTAAACAGTGAATTAATTTTTTTATAAATCGTAAAATATAGATTTTCATATACCATATCCCATTATTGATAATGGTTGTCGGCAATGGAAAAACTGCCGAGCGCTTCTAATTTTTTTTCTGTCAGTTTTTGAGTTGGAATAATGTCCCTGTACCGATCAGCAACAACGGTTATTCCATCCAGACGTCGGAAGGTATCCGGTTGAGTTTGTGCGGAAGAAGCCATACATAACGCAAAAAATACACTTATGCAATACATTTTGTTTAAAAACATAAAAAGTCATTTTTAGTTGACAATCAAAACAACTTCCAAAAAATAAAATCGGGATAAACAGAAATCCTGCCTGTTTCCGGCCTTATTCCTCGAAAGCCTTAAACCATTATGATTCCGGCAGGTCTTCTGACTTACTCTTATGCGAAACGCCTTCCCGATTGCTCAGTGGCTTCAAGTATTGTTTCGCCGATTTTTCAAAAACAATTCATATTTGAAAAAGAGTTTACAGCAGCGAGTCTGTTCAGGATTTTCACCTGATTCCCTTTTCAGTGCTTTCTTCGAACAAGAAAGAGCATCACCGAAATCTGCGACAAAGGTAAGTAAAAATTCCATATCCATAACAACTTTGTGAAAATTATTTTTCTTTACTTGTTAAAACAAAAAAAATGACTACCTTTGCGGCAAAATAATAATAAAATTTATTAATTAATTATGAAGATTGAGAAAATAGTAGCACGCGAAATTTTGGATTCGCGCGGAAATCCAACCATAGAGGTGGATGTAACATTAGAATGTGGCGCAGTAGGACGTGCAGCCGTACCGTCGGGCGCCTCAACGGGTGAAAATGAGGCTTTGGAACTTCGAGATGGCGACAGGAAGCGTTTCGGCGGGAAAGGCGTGTTGAAAGCCGTTGAAAATGTCAATATTTTAATTTCCAAAGAATTAATCGGAGAATGTGTGCTGAATCAACGCAAAATAGATCATAAAATGTTGGCGTTGGATGGCACAAAAACCAAATCGAAACTCGGCGCGAATGCTATTCTCGGCGTTTCTCTTGCGGTGGCAAAAGCAGCTGCAAATTACCTTGATGTACCTTTGTATCGCTACATTGGCGGCACAAACACATTCGTATTACCTGTTCCTATGATGAATATCATAAACGGAGGTTCGCATAGCGATGCGCCAATTGCTTTTCAGGAATTTATGATTCGTCCTGTAGGCGCGCCGTCTTTCAAAGAGGGTTTGCGTTGCGGCGCAGAAGTATTCCATGCTTTAAAGAAAGTGCTTCACGCTAAAGGCCGCAGCACTGCAGTAGGCGATGAAGGCGGTTTTGCGCCCAACCTCGCCGGTGGTACGGAAGAGGCGCTCGAAAGTATCTTAACGGCTATCAAAAACGCAGGTTATGAACCAGGCAAAGACGTGATGATTGGTCTTGATTGTGCTGCTTCGGAATTTTATGCCGACGGAGTGTATGACTATGCCAAATTTGAAGGCGCTCAGGGGAAAAAACGTACTTCTGCCGAACAAGTTGATTATTTGGCGGAACTGATTGCCAAATATCCGATTGATTCTGTCGAAGACGGTATGAGCGAAAACGACTGGGACGGCTGGAAACTGCTGACCGAAAAACTCGGCTCAAAATGCCAACTCGTTGGCGACGATTTGTTTGTTACCAATGTTGAATTTTTGAAAAAAGGTATCGAACTCGGTTGTGCAAATTCTATTTTGATTAAAGTAAATCAAATCGGTTCGCTGAGCGAAACCCTTGATACTATTGAAATGGCTCATCGGCATGGATATACAACCGTAACAAGTCACCGTTCGGGAGAAACCGAAGATGCGACAATTGCAGATATTGCCGTTGCTACAAACAGCGGACAGATCAAGACAGGTTCGTTGAGTCGCAGCGACCGTATGGCTAAATATAACCAGTTGCTTCGTATTGAAGAAGAATTGGGTTGTTTTGCCGTTTATGGCTATAAAAGAATAAAGCAAAATTGATTTTTTACATTTTACACAAAATTTTTTAATTTTTTTTCATAGTTTTTGAAAGCGACCTTGTGAAAAGTCGCTTTCTTTTATCCTTTATCAATGAATGTATTAAATATTTTAAATAAATATGGGAAAAGTCTATTTTACGGAAAAAATGAAGTTAGCCGACATTATTTCGGCAAATCACAATCTTATTCTGATGTTGCCTCGCTTCGGAATACCACTTGGTTTTGGAGATAAGAGCGTATCAAATGTATGCAAGCAAAACAAGGTTTCTACAGATTTTTTCCTGCTTGTTTGCAATGTCTATACCTTTGATAATTATATACCTGATAATAAAAATATTATTTCTATAAATATGGAACTTCTTATCCCGTATTTACTCGCATCTCATAATTATTACCTCAAAGAACGTTTACCGCATATCGCAAAACATCTTCATCTGATTGCCGAAAGAGCCGGAGCAAAATATGAATCCTTGCTCAAAAACTTTTTTAACGAATATAAGAACGAAGTATCGGAACACTTCAAATATGAAGAAGAAAGGGTTTTTCCGTATATCGAATCATTAAAAAACAATCAACCACAAAAGTTATACAGGATAAAAGATTTCAAAGAAGCTCACAGCAACATAGAAGATAAATTAAATGATTTGATACAAATTGTCTTCAAATACCTGCCGGGGAATATAGAACCATACGAATCAATTGAACTCGTTTTCGATATTATGCAACTTTCTTCGGACCTTAATAAACATGCGCTTATTGAGGAGAAAATACTCGTTTCTTACGTTAAATTATTAGAAAAGCGATTATGAGAAGCAAGAAAAAAATATTGATTGTAGAGCCTTCATTTATTATTACTTCCGGACTGGAGAAAGTTCTTGCAGAATCACAATATTTCGAGGTCATTGCGCTGTTAAACGAAACGGATTCATTGAAAAACCGCCTTGCTTCATACAAACCGGACATTTTGATTATGAATCCCACTTTGTTTGTTGATTCCAACAATTACAGTATCAGGAGAATAAAAAACGAATATCCGAAAACCGTCTTAGTTGCGCTTGTCTATCAGTATGTTGAGATTTCCGCGTTAAACTTATTTCATGGAATACTGGATATAAGAGAGAGAAAAAGCGTTATTAATGAGACAATTAATGAGATTTATTTTTCTGTAAATACTGAAGAACAACATCATGATGAAAAAAACAGTTACGAACTGTCAAAACGAGAAATAAATATTCTCATATTGATAGCCAAAGGATTGATGAATAAAGAAATAGCAGGAAGATTGAATATTTCAGTTCATACCGTCATTTCGCATCGAAAAAATATTACGCGCAAAACGAATATTAAATCCGCTGCCGGACTTACAATGTATGCATTAATGAACAATCTGGTAGAAGATGGCAACTTATAGTATAAATAATTGTATGTTTTCCGAATCCAAGTCTTTTATTTCAGCCTGTCGCATCATAATTTGTAATTTCTGCGGACATGCAATATTTTTTTTGACAGAATAAATTTTATTATGTACATTTGTTGCCGTAAAATAATTTTTTAAATTTATGTGATATGAAAAAATACAGATGTGTAGCATGTGATTATCTTTATGATCCCGCCCAAGGGGATCCTGACGGCGGAATAGTTCCCTGAACAACATTTGATGATATACCTGATGATTGGGTGTGCCCCGTATGCGGCGTCGGAAAAGACGGATTCGAACCGGAATATTGATAAAAAGAGGCTGTCTCAAAAGTATTTTTTTGAGGCAGCCTTGTTTATTTGTTCTAAAACATATTGGTTATTTGCAGCCAATTATGTATCTTTGTACTTGATAATCATAGATATAAAGATA
>JAITJX010000180.1 GCA_031278765.1 Tannerella sp.
ATCCTCATCCTTCCCGACAGCGGATATGTCTTTGCCGGATGGAGTCACGACGAATACGTCTCCCTGCGCGGCGAAACGATCAAAGCCGATTCGGGCATGATGCATTACGAAGAAATCGTTATCTATGGCGACGTGGAACTCCGCGCCAACTTCGTTCCCGAAGTAGAGAAACCTTACGAAAAAGAAATCCTCCCCGACAAAACTGTCAATACGGACAAAGTCTGGTCATACAAAAAAGACCTGTACGTACGCACGAAAAACCCCGGCAGCATCGTCAGGGTATACTCTCCGGAAGGCCTCCTGCTCATCCGGCGCACAATCATTACGGAAGGTACAACCGAGATAACGACCCTGCCGAATGGTATTTATATCGTAACAATCAACAACGGCACAGGATGGAAGGTGATGATAATTGATAATTGAGAACTTTGTGTGTCTGTCATTGCAGTGGTTAGTGGTTAGTGCTACTCGTCTGCTGGCGACAAACAAGTACCTCATCATCCTATATTTGCACCGGAAATAAAAAAGGCGTAAATTTGATGGATAAAACAAATAAAGAAAAACAGAAGTATTCAACAGAAGAAAGGGAAGGAGCAAGATTAAGCGCGTCACAGGTACTTTTATCGTTCGCAAAGCAAATCCCTTTCCCCCAGCTGTTGTAACCCTGAACAGTTCTTCAGGCCAGTAAGAGCCTGTATTTTAGGATTGATAAGGTACAAACAGTCTTCTTCTGTCTACTTAAAATTAATTTAGCCATGACAAAAGGTAAAAAAATTTACGGGAATAGACGTCAGCAAAAAAAGTTTTGACGCAGCGTACAGTAGAGAATGGAAAAGTGAGGACAAAAAATTCGCCTGCACACCGGAGGGAATGGAATCCTGTCTGCGGTATCTTCCGTGTGGGACGCAGTGTATAATGAAATCAACCGAGACGTATCACCTGCGCCTGGCCACGTTCCTGCATGATCGGGGAATCGGGGTGAGCATGGTAAATCCGCTGTCGATAAAACGCTTCTCCCTGGCGTTGATGCTGCGCACCAAAACGGACAAAGCCGACAGCTTGCTGCCGGTCGAATACGGAGAAACGTTTGCTCCCCCATTGTGGAAGATGAGTGAAGCCGGTTATGCAGAAATCCGCCGGTTAATGTGGCCAAATGAGCAATTGATGAAACAGGAGGTTGCCATGAGCAATCAGTTGGAAGCCCTTGCGGTCGCTTTGGAAAAGGAATCGTTCGATCATTTGACGGGAATCCCCGGAATCGGCAGGAAGACAGCGATTGTGCTCTTGGCGGTTACCGGCGAGATAAAGGCGTTCAAATCGGCCAGGCAATTGAGTTCCTGTTTTGGGTTGTGTCCGCGGATCTGTGATTCGGGAAGCTCGGTGAAGGGGAAGGTACGGATCTTTGCGAACGTGGTACTTGTTCGTTCGCAATGACGGAGACGCGAAAGCGCGTTCGTGTGTTCGTCGGCAGCAGACGAGTACCACGTCACCCTGCGAACCCGCACGGTGAAGCAATGCCGTGCACAATAAAGAATATGGATCCGAAGAATCCGCAAACACTGACAAACTTTCTATAAAATGTAATCTTTCGCATATCTGTATTAATTTTTTCGACCAGTCGTTATTTTCTGCTGCAAAAGTAAAGTGAAGCATCGGACATCAACATGTAAACCGGAGGAAGGAATTTTATAATTATTTTACACTCACGCAACGTTTCCGTGAAAAATTACGTCTATCACCATAGAATACATAAATTAAATTTATTAAAAACATGAAAAAGATTCAAGTGAACGAACCGGTGATAATGACGGAAATGCAGTTTCGCAACTCCGTCAAGGTAACAACCCAAAAATTTTATGCTATCTTTGCAACGTCAATATCGCAATACATTATAAATATATAGAGAAATGAAAATTAACAGAAAACTAATAAAAGGAACAAACTGGGCGCTGGGCGCACTGCTGTCGGCGCTTGGTTTTTCGTCGTGTCTGCCGGATGGTATTGACAGGACGCCGATGGAATACGGCGTACCATACGCCAAATATAAAATAATGGGAAAAGTAATCGACGAAGAAGGAAAGGGTTTGGACGGCATCAGAATTACCATCCCGAACGTAGAACTGATAGAAAAAGGCTCTTCGACTTATATTCCTTCCAATCCTTATGTAAAATATCCGCTCAATGATACGCTCTATACCCAAAATGACGGAAGGTTTGAATACGAACATGACGGAGCTAATGTTGATTCGCTAAAATACAACTTCAAATTTGAAGACATATCCGAAAATCCGAAAACAGAGATCGACTCGACAACTGTATCTTTTTCACATTCCGACCTGAAAAACGGCAATGGAAAGTGGTATTTCGGCCAGGCAACCAAGGAAATAACGATGGAACTGAAATCCCGAAAATGAAACGTCCCCTGATTATTGCCGACGACAGGATACCGTTCCTTCGCGGAATAATGGAAGAATATGCCGACATCCGCTACCTGTCCGGCGCCAAAATATCGGCGCCGGACATAAAGGATGCCGATGCGCTCTTTACGCGAACAAGAACCCTTTGTAACAAATCACTGCTGGAAAACAGCAACATTCAATTGATATGCACCGCTACAATAGGCTACGATCATATTGACACAGCGTATTGCGACCAGGCCGGAATAAGATGGGCGAATGCTCCGGGTTGTAATTCATCCTCCGTACAGCAATACATCATGGCTGCAATAATGACGTTAATACATGATAAAAACTTGAAAATTGACACCCTGACGCTTGGAATAACAGGCGTCGGGAACGTCGGAAGCAAAGTGGCGCAGGCTGCCCGGACGCTGGGAATAAGAATCCTGACAAACGACCCGCCGAAGAAGGAAATGCACGATACGGAATATGAATTTGTTGAACTGGACGAACTCTTGGCTCAAAGCGATATCGTTACGTGTCACGTACCACTTGAAAAGGAAGGAAAATATCCTACATATCACCTTGCCGGCGAAGAATTTTTCTCACGGATGAAGCAAAATGCCTTCTTTATCAATTCATCAAGAGGAGCCGTCACCGACAGTGAAGCGTTGAAACGAGCCGCAGAAACAAAACTGTCGGCATTTATGCTTGACGTTTGGGAAGGCGAGCCGGACATCGACAAATACCTGCTTGAAAAGGCCTTCATCGCTACGCCGCACATAGCAGGCTATTCGGCAGACGGCAAGGCAAACGGAACGTCGGCTTGTATCCGTGAATTTGCAACATTTTTCGGCATCGAAGAATTAAAAAACCGCTACCCTGACCACATCCCGCCGCCACCTGTAGATACCGTAATCCTGCTGAACGGAAAAAACAAACCGGCAGAACAAATCTATTATGAAGCCATCACACACGCATATCCCATCCGCGAAGACAGTAACAGGCTGAAAACGGCGCCGGAGAAATTTGAAGAACTTCGGGGCAATTACTGGACAAGGAGGGAATTTAAAAACTTTTCAATAAGACCGCAAAACGTTGATAATAATATATTGCGTTCACTGGAAAAAACAGGTTTTAACATCGATGCATGATACGAAAAGTCGCGCCGGAAGATGCGCCGGAAATCCTGAATATTTATAATTATTACGTCAAGAATACGACCATTACTTTTGAAACGGAACCCGTTTCGGAAGAAGAAATGCAAAAAAGGATCGCCGCCATTTCGCAGGAATATCCATATCTCGTATATGAAGAAAACGGCAACATACGGGGATATTGCTATGCAAACCTGTGGAAAAAACGTTGCGCATACCGCCATACGCTCGAATCAACGGTTTATATCGACAAAAACCATTTCCGCAAAGGAATCGGCAGAGCGTTGATGAATCGCCTGATAGAAGAATTAAGAAATACGGATGCGCACGCCGTCATTGCCTGCATTACGATTCCTAACGAAAAAAGCGTATCTTTGCACGAAAAATTAGGATTTAAACAGGTTTCCGAATTTAGGGAAGTCGGTTTCAAATTCGGAAAATGGCTTGATACAGGTGATTGGGAACTACTTGTGTAGAGAAAAAAGTACTATAAATTAAAATTACATATAATAAAATGGAAAAATTAGCAGACATAGGTCTTATCGGATTGGCGGTAATGGGTGAAAATCTTGTATTAAACATGGAAAGTAAAGGATTTACGGTAGCAGTATTTAATCGCACGGTCGATAAGGTAGATAAATTTGTAAGCGGTCGTGGAAAAGGCAAAAACTTTATCGCAGCCCGCTCAATAGAAGAACTGTGCCGGTCGTTGAAACGTCCGCGTAAAGTAATGATGCTTGTAAAAGCAGGTCAGGCCGTAGACGATTTTATCGAAAAAATCATACCGCATCTTGAAGCGGGCGACGTGATCATCGACGGCGGCAACACGCACTTTCCCGATACTGTCCGACGAACAAAATACGTTGAAAGCAAAGGCCTCCTGTATGTCGGGACAGGTGTTTCGGGCGGAGAAGAAGGAGCGCTGAACGGCCCTTCGATGATGCCAGGCGGATCGCCGGCCGCATGGGAGACGGTGAAACCCATCTTTCAGTCCATCTGTGCCAAAGCAGGCGGAGCGCCCTGCTGCGACTGGGTTGGCGAAAACGGCGCCGGTCACTTCGTAAAAATGGTACACAACGGCATCGAATATGGCGATATGCAACTGATATGCGAAACATACCAGATAATGAAAGACCTGCTCGGCATGTCGGCACAGGAAATGCACGAAGTCTTCAAGCAATGGAACGAAGGCGAACTCGACAGCTACCTTGTTGAAATCACGAGAGACATACTTGCCTGCAAAGACGATGACGGCGCTCTTGTGCTCGACCGGATTCTTGACGCCGCAGGACAGAAAGGTACGGGAAAATGGACTGCCGTTGCGGCGCTTGATATGGGTCTCCCGTTGACGCTGATCGCCGAAGCCGTGTTTGCACGTTGCCTTTCGGCACAAAAAGACGAACGCACGGAAGCGTCAAAACTGCTCTGCGGACCCAAACCCGCATTTTCGGGCGATAAAAAAGCGTTCATCAACGATCTGAAAAATGCGCTGTATGCCTCGAAAATAGTTTCTTATGCACAAGGTTATGCATTGATGCGCCAGGCGGCAAAAGAATATGGATGGACGCTCAACAACGGAGGTATAGCCCTGATGTGGAGAGGTGGATGCATTATTCGCTCCGTATTTCTGGGAAAAATAAAAGATGCGTTCGACAACAATCCCGAACTGACAAACCTGCTCTTAGATCCTTTCTTTAAAGATAAAGTGCTCTCGGCACAGGAAAGCTGGCGCCGCGTAGTAGCAGCAGCCATCACCAATGGCATTCCGGCGCCTTCAATGAACGCTGCGCTCAACTATTTCGACGGCTACCGCACAGAACGCCTCCCCGCAAACCTGTTGCAAGCACAGCGCGATTATTTCGGCGCACATACGTATGAACGCATTGATCGTCCGCGAGGAGAATTTTTCCATACCAACTGGACAGGAAAAGGAGGCGACACGGCTGCATCGACCTACGTGGTTTAAGTCACGATAAACCCAAATCCCGTTAAAGACAAAAATAGGATGAAAGCAAAGATTGTATTTTTCTTATTTCTCATTGTCGCAACGCTGTACGGACAAGGCGAGGAGGCCGTGCGTCTGAAGATACTTTCCTGTAACCTGCAATATGGAGAACAGGCGTCGCTCGAAGAACTCGCGGCCTTTATCGGAGAACAGAACCCCGATATTGTGGCTTTGCAGGAAGTCGATTGTCGTACGTTCCGCGACCGTACACCCCATCAGCACGGCAAAGATTTCATTACCGAACTCGGCTTTCGTACCGGAATGTTGACTGCCTACGGAAAAACAATTCCACACGCCGGAGGATATTACGGCATCGGCATTTTGTCCAAATATCCGCTCGCATCGGTCGAAAGAATCTATCTGCCGCTGACAGAAAACGGAAAGGAACAGCGAGCCATCCTGGTGGCCGATGTCGAATTTAAGGACAATCAATATTTCACTTTTGCATGCACGCATCTTGACTACACCAATACGGAGGAACGACAGCTGCAGGTCGAGAAATTAAACGAAGTATTGTTGAAGAAATCTTATCCGGTCGCGCTTGCCGGCGATTTCAATACCGAAGCCGATTCCAAAGAAATAAAAGACGGCATGAAAGCATGGAAGCAAGTCTGTAATCAGGAACCCACGTTTTCTATAGACAAGCCTCGCAATAAAATTGACTATATTTTCTGCCGTCCTTCGGATAAATGGGCAAGCGTTGATGCGGAAGTTTATCGCGTTAATCTTTCCGACCATCTTTTCATCAGCGCAACGCTGGAACTGAACACGAAAAAGTAAATTATGGCAGAGGCGCCATTAAGAGGCGGAGAATATTATCTTTCCAGGATATTCGTCAGCCTCACATTTCTGAACCGGATGGGGCCGCCTTCGCTTTGCAGGCCGATATAGCCTTTTTTGATTTTGTTTGCGCCTTTGTTTTGAAGTTGGCCGTTGATGTAAACGACGATTATCCCGTTTTTGACTTCAATCTTCGCCTTGTTCCACTGACCGAGAGGCTTTTCGCTGGAGGCTTTCTGTTTGCTTATCACCGGAAATGCAGGACGTTCGCCTGCCGGTTGTTTGTATTCGGCAAGGTCAGCGCCTCCCAGAAGTACCAGATCGCCGGCGTTGCCCGCTTTCAACTGACATTCGATGCCGTTCGGGAAAGGGTTTTTGGCTTCTGCAATCAGCAGGAAGATTCCGCTGTTTGTGGCTTTTTCAGGCCAGCTCCATTCCACTTCAAGCACATAATCGGAATAGGTTTCTTTTGTGTACATGTATCCGAACGGCTCACCCTGAATAAGTATCACGCCGTCCCGTACCGAAAACACGTCCTGGGGAGCAACCTTGTCGTCCGCCAATACAAAATTCCAGTTAGACAAATCTTTCCCGTTAAAGAGTTCAATTGTTTGCGCCTTTATATCAGGGCTGACAAGCGCGATGACTGTTAATGATAATAATAATTTCTTCATGTTATTTGTTTTTATGTTGTTGTATATTTGTTATTCTGTCGGGCGGGATTATGTCTGATCCGGTTTTCTGTATCTTATACGTTTAGGCTCGGCGTAGCCGGACTGTTTGCGTTTGTATTCTTCATACTCCGAATAAGAGCCTTCGTAGAAAACCGTTTTGGAATCGCCTTCAAACGAAAGAATATGCGTACAGATGCGGTCTAAAAACCAGCGGTCGTGCGAAATGACGACCGCGCAACCGGCAAATCCCTCCAAACCTTCTTCCAGTGCGCGAAGCGTATTGACGTCAATATCGTTTGTCGGCTCGTCGAGCAGAAGCACGTTTGCTTCCGATTTCAACGTTATGGCAAGATGTAAACGGTTACGTTCGCCACCCGAAAGCGCAATGCAAAGTTTCTCCTGATCGGCGCCGGTGAAATTGAAACGCGACAAATAAGCCCGCGAATTTATTTCCTTTCCGCCGACGCGGATGAAATCAGTCCCGCCTGTTACAGCCTGGAACACCGTCTTTTCGGGATCAATATCCTTATGTGTCTGGTCGGCATAACCGATCCTGACGGTTTCTCCCACCTCAAAAGCGCCTCTGTCGACAGTCTCCATTCCCATAATCATCTTAAAGAGGGTCGTTTTACCTGCTCCGTTAGGCCCGATCACGCCCACTATTCCGTTTGGCGGAAGCATGAAATTGAGATTGTCGAAAAGAAGTTTTTCCCCGAACGTTTTTGCCACCTCGCGCGCTTCAATTACTTTATTTCCAAGTCGCGGGCCGTTAGGAATGAATATTTCGAGTCTTGCTTCACGCTCTTTCCGCTCTTCGTTAAGCAGTGATTCGTATGAGTTTAAACGCGCTTTTCCTTTGGCATGACGTGCTTTGGGCGTCATACGAATCCATTCAAGCTCGCGTTCCAGCGTTTTGCGGCGTTTGCTTGCCTGTTTCTCTTCCTTTGCCATGCGGCTTGTCTTTTGTTCGAGCCAGGATGAATAATTACCTTTCCAGGGAATACCTTCGCCACGATCAAGCTCAAGTATCCATCCCGCCACGTGGTCGAGGAAATAGCGGTCGTGCGTGATGCAAATCACTGTTCCGGCATACTGTTGCAAATGCTGTTCGAGCCAGTCTATTGATTCGGCGTCAAGATGATTGGTCGGTTCGTCAAGCAGGAGTATATCCGGTTGTTTGAGCAACAGGCGGCACAGCGCAACGCGACGACGTTCGCCACCCGATAGCGTATCGACCTTCTGATCTTCCGGAGGACACCGCAATGCGTCCATAGCGCGATCGAGACGACTGTCAAGATTCCATGCGTCAAGCGCATCGATGCTGTCCTGGATTTCAGACTGACGATTCATCAACGCTTCCATTTTATCCGGATCTTCAAGTATTTCGGGGTCGCCGAATTTCTCGTTTACTGCTTCAAACTCTTTCAACAACTCTACCGTCTCCTCAACTCCTTCCATGACGGTTTCTTTTACGGTTTGCCCTGCTGTCAGTTGCGGGTCCTGCTCCAAATAACCGATGGAATAACCCGTAGAGAAAACCACTTCGCCCTGATAATCCTTATCCAGGCCTGCAATAATTTTTAGAAGCGTGGATTTTCCCGAACCGTTCAGTCCGATAATTCCTATCTTCGCTCCATAAAAAAACGAAAGATAGATATTTTTGAGCACTTGCTTTTGAGGTGGATATGTCTTGCCCACCCCAACCATTGAGAATATTACTTTTTTGTCGTCTGCCATAACTTTCCAGATAAAATTGTCTGCAAATGTAGTAAAAATCTTTATTAATTCAAGATTTAAAATTTAAGATTTAAGATTTCATATTTAAGATTTAAGGTTGAATTTTGAATATTAAATATGAAATCTTAAATCTTAAAAACAAACAAGAGGCAAACCTTGCGGCCTGTCTCCTGTTGCTTTCTCCTGCTGCATACGCTCTGCGGGCGCATGCAGGGTGGAGTTTAAATCTTAAATCTTAAATCTTAAATCTTGAATCTTGAATCTTGAATCTTGAATCTTGAATCTTGAATCTTAAATCTTGAATCTTAAAATGTAATGCTTTACCGGACTGCTATCTTGTATACCATGCCGTCTTTGAGCGTGACGATGTACAGGCCTCTGTCGAGGGTCATCCTGCTGAGGCCGGAGGGAATTTCTACTTTCCTGT